>JAFYBQ010000009.1 GCA_017540085.1 Synergistaceae bacterium
CCCGCATGGACAGCTCCGAGAAAAATTAGCATATCTTTGCGAGCTTTACGGCATAAATTATGTAGAGCAGGAAGAAAGTTACACGTCAAAAGCAAGTTTCTTTGATAATGACGAATTGCCGACCTACAACGCGGATAACCCACAAAAATATCAATTCAGCGGAACGAGAATAACACGTGGGCAGTACAGGACATCAACAGGGTATATCTTGAACGCGGACGTAAACGGAGCATTAAACATACTGAGAAAAAGTAAACTGGTGAGTTTAACGACTCTACAGGATAGAGGCTGTGTAAGCCAGCCCCGGCGAATAAGGGTATTCTGGAGCGGTAATATGCGTGTCCAGACGTTAGGCCGAGTACCAAACTTCACCGAAAGCCCCCGCCTTTAGGCGTGGGGTCGCTTACCCACATAAAGAGCCGCAATTTTTTCAGGAAGAAGAAAGCCTCAAACAACCGCGAGCGTGCATACAGGGAATTGATCCGAGCATACCGCAAAATGTTCCGGCAGCGCACGGATTTCCACTTCAAGACAGCAAGAAGACTCTGTGAACAATACGCTGTAATATGCCTCGAAACTTTAGACCTTCAGGCAATCGGCAAAAGGCACGGCAGAAAGATTAACAGTCTTGCTTTCTATGACTTTGTGCAAACATTATCATATGAAGCAACAAAAACGGGAACAAAAATAATCTTCCTTGACCGCTATTATCCGTCAAGCCAGCTCTGCCACGTCTGCGGATTCAAGAACACTGCCCTGAAGGATGAGCGCATACGTTCGTGGGACTGCCCTTCATGCGGGACACATCATGACAGGGACAGGAACGCGGCCATGAATATTTTGCGGGCTGGGGTGTCAGCCCTTGGAGGAGAGCCACTGTCGGCGGCGCGCTTCACGACAAGCGTTGATTCAGCTGGCACGGTTCAGTGATTCCGCAATCCGCAGGCTTGAGCCGGGCGGAGTACACCAACGATGGGCATCAGCATTTTTTTTCACACACGCTAAAGTCTCACATATCACGCTCCGAAACTGTCAGTGAAAAGAGAAGAGGCAATCACAAGACCGCCTCAAAGAATACCTAATCGCGATTTAGGACAAAGTTTCACAGCAGCACAAGATTTACCCTCGTAACACGTGAGGGGAGGAACAATCCCCAGTACACGGAAGAATTGGGGAACAGCAACAAAAATACACAAGGAGGTAAAGCACCATGTCAATGGTAATTCAGCACAACATACCGGCGTTGCAGACTTACAACATAGTCAATAACACCAGCAACGCTCTTCAGAAGTCAATCGCAAAACTCTCAAGCGGCCTCAGAATCAACTCAGCCGCCGACGACGCAGCAGGTCTCGCAATCAGTGAGAAAATGCGCTCCCAGGTCAGAGGACTCGACAGAGCCGTAGCCAACACTCAGGACGGTATCAGCTTAATTCAGACGGCAGAGGGCGCACTCAGCGAGACTCATTCAATCCTTCAGAGAATGCGTGAACTCTCAGTCCAGGCTGCCAACGACACACTGACACAGCAGGACAGAGCCTACATTCAGGAGGAAGTCGACCAGCTGAAAGACGAAATCACCAGAGTCGGCAACACAACCCAGTTCAACAAAAAGAAGCTCCTTGACGGCTCATCATCGGGACTTTGGAGTTCAAGCGACATGGAGACGAAAGCCCTCATCAGGGGATCACTCCGCGAAGTTGACCAGTTCGGGCAGAAAAAGTCAATCGAGGGCAACTACAAAATCCGCGTGAAGGCTGATCCGGGTCAGGCAGAAGTCCAGAAATCCGACATCATGACAATCAAGCACCCCAACGTCCTCACCAACAAGACAATCAACGCTCCCGACGGTGTGAAAGACGTTCAGGTTGACAACATGACACCCGGCACTTATTCGCTGGTTACCGAAAAGAATCAGACAGCGGTTGGTGCGAAAGATGCAATAGTTACAGGCTCTTATGGTGTTGGTGGAACTCAGTATACAACTTCATACTCTATATCGAGCGTTACGTCTCCGAGCGGAGGAAGTGGTACTTGGGCGTTTACTCTTGGTGGCGAGTCAATAGGTAGTGTAACAGTAGGTGACGGCGCTTCAGTTCCTGGTACTCTGTTCACTACGGGTGCTACAACATCAGGGTGGAATACAGTTGTCTCTAACGCAGCAGCAAAGGGCGTAACTTTGGGATTCGATGGAACGAATATTACGGTTTCGAAATTGGGTAGTGAGGGAGCTACACTTGCTGCAACGGCAAGTGGAAACAGTTTTGCGGCAACAGTGGGAAAAATTGCAACTACAGCTGCGACACCGAATCCTGCGAAGACAAAGGTCGGTGCCGGTGCCGTATTCAAAGTGAACTCCACTGCAAACAATATCGAGAATGCCAGTATCCTCTTCGAGGTTACCGGAAGGGATACCACGAACAAGACAATTACTCTCAAGGCTACGTCAACAAGGCTCACTCAGGATGGCAAAAACTACACGTCAACGATGGATGATATCGTAGTTACGGACGGCGGTGCAACAGTCAATATTGATAAGCTGGTGGGTGATAACGATTCGACTAACGCTGAGCTTACCATCGCACTTAACCAAGGAATGCTCTCTGCAGTGGAAGACAGCGGAAAGTTCGTAGCTTACGTTTCTGCCGGCAAAATGAGTAACGCAACTGGTGCATTGAAAGTCGATGTGACAGGCACTATCGATAAAGATTGGGATGACGCTTGGGATACCGGCGTTTTCGGTCAGACTACAACGGGAACAACAACAAGCAATAACACTCTCGTTTATGCTCTCGACGGTGACAACCTTCAGAATACAGAAGTTCACTTCAAGAACTACATACTCAACGAGAGAACCGGCACAGTGTCAGAGGGAGATATTACCCTCATAACGAACAATGACTTCAAGGTTACGGACGGAAAACTGAACGCAACCGACGGCGCAATCAAGAACGGCGATACTCTTGCTTCCTTCACATCGTCATACATCGGCAAGACGGCAAGCGGAGACGTGAAACTGCGCGACCTCGACAAGTTCTGGAACTCTGAGGGCAAATTCATGCTCGATGACGCGAAGACGCTGACACTGAATCAGGGCGACGGCAAAACTGCGAATGTAACGCTGTATGCGAATGACACGCTTGACGAAGTTGCAAAGAAGATCAACAACGCGATTGCAACGGATCTGGGGCAGTCGAAGTATGTTGACGATGCAACTAGATTTGCAACATTCGTAGACTCTAAGGGCGCGAACTCTGAGGCAGTACCCGGAACGTTCGTAATCAGGTCGGTAGTTCCCGGCGCACAGGGTGAAATCACCTTCTCAGGCGATCAGGAAATTCTTGACGCATTCTCGCTGAACACGATTCAGGATTCGAAAGAGACTGTGTACAACGTTGACGTATTCGATGAGCATACGGGTAAAGTTCTTGCCCAGAACGTGAAGACGACCGGCAACGTAATGCACGGAGTAATTCATGAGAATGTTGACGTTGAGTTCGGCGCATTGAAGGGCGTTGAAGCGAAATGGAACAGCAACCTCAACAAGTTTGTCTACACGGCGAAAGAGCAGTCAACTACGCTTCATATTGCCGACAACACGACAGTCCTTCAGATCGGAGCGAATGAGGGCGAGGATTTAGCGATGGACATCGGAGACATGAGGGCGCACGCACTCGGACTTGACGAGGTGAACATGATGAGTCATGACAGGGCAGCGCGCTCAATCACGGTCATCGACAACGCAATCGACAAGGTAAGCACTCAGAGGGCGAAACTCGGAGCGTACCAGAACCGCTTAGAGTACACCGCCAACAACCTCACCACAGCCAGCGAGAACCTGACCAGCGCAGAGAGCAGAATCAGGGACGCGGACATGGCCAAAGAGATGATGGAGTTCACGAAGCTGAACATCATGCTTCAGGCCGGAAACTCAATGCTTGCTCAGGCGAACCAGCAGCCGCAGAACGTATTGAGCCTCATCAGGTAGTTTGCAGCAATAACGGAATCACAAAGGGGAGGGGAGCGAATCCCCTCTCTTTTTTTGTACCTGCGTGAAAGGATAAAAATCAATGGCATTCGGACCAGAATTTATTTCAGGACTCGCGGGAGAGATTCGCAAAATTCTTCCGCTCCGCATAAATCGTATAGAGGGCGGAGACTCATGGGCGGCCCTCAAAGTTTCCGGCGAAAAATGGCTGCTCATGTCGTGGACTTCCGGCGCGGCGGGAATCTGCACAGCGACTCAGCCCGAAATTAACGCGCTCCGGGAAATATCACCGTCAAGAGCTTCTATCACTGAGGCAATGAAGAGCCGACTCTCCCACGGCAGCGAAATATATTCCGTCAGACAGATAAATCATGACCGTATATTAGAGCTGTCAGCAAGGCGGCGAGTCTCGGCTGGTGTCAGCGTGAATTACTCCATCATTCTTGAGATCACAGAGCCTGTAGCAAACTTCCTTCTTCTTGACGAGTCCGGGAAAATTGACGAGGCCGCGAGGCATTCAGCACCCGACACAAACCGCTACAGGACAATTCTCCCCGGCCATTCGTACACCCCTCCGCCAGAATTTGACGGCCTGACGCTGACTCACGGAATGAATTTGCGGCTTGAGGATGTCCCAAACGTGAAGGGAATCGGCAGGCCATTGGCGCGCCTCATCATGTCTCAGTGGCAGGAAAGGAAGCCGGAGTCGTGGCTTTCGGCTTTGCTGAAAATTGCTGACGGTGACTCGGACTCAGTGTGCAGGCTCATCATCAGGAATAATTATCTCACCCGCATAGATTTCCCCCTCGAAGGAACGCGGGAGCTTGGCCGGGATTCGCTCATGGCCGCAAGATTCGGAGTCCTTGTTCCGTTATTGAGGCGGGGAAGGGAGAAGACACTTCACGAGATTGACGCGAAAATCAAACGCGCCGTGAAAGCAAAAGAACGCCACAGAGACGGACTCGCAAAGCAGCTCAGAGAGTGCCGGGAGGCCGAAATATTCAGGGCAAAGGGCGAGGCTATATTGTCGCATATGTACGAAATTCCCAAGCGGGCAGAGAATATCACCATCACCGACTGGGACGGCTCAATACTCGAAATCACGCTTGACCCGGATTTATCCCCGTCAAGAAACGCGGAACGTTACTTCAAACGTTACAGGAAAGCGAAAGGAAACCCTGCGGAAATTTCAGCAAGCCTTGACGCTGTGAACTCATCAATTCTCGAACTCAAAGAACAGCGCACACTTCTTGAAGCCATTGATGACCCGGAGAATTTCACGGAGGCTGTGAAAGACCTCGCCGAATGGATTTCACCCGCCAAATCACAATCACGCAATCCCAAACGAAAGCGCGAAAATATCCCGCCTCATCTCAATATTGACCGGGACGGGGTGAATATCCTCGTGGGACTCTCAGCAAGAGGCAACCGATATGTTACCCTCAAGACAGCAAGGCCGGAGGACATTTGGCTTCACGCTCACGAAATGCCGGGGGCGCACGTCATAATACGCGGGCTGAAACGCTCTGAGCTTGAGACAGACCGCCGGGACATTCTCGAATTTGCCGCAGGACTCGCCGCGGGGCATTCGTCCGGGAAAAATTCCGGCTCTGTTCCTGTCGACTACACAGAACGCAAGTATGTCCGCTCAGTGCCGGGAACTGTCGCGCTTGTTACGTACACAAATCCGGGGACTCTCAGAGTCAGCCCGGCAGAATATCAGGGAGGGGATACACATGAAGGATAGCGATTTAGGGCGGTTCTTCCCGTATCATGATAACGATTATCCGCAGGCACTCCGGGAAATCAGAGCGGGGCGGAAGGTGTCCCATTGGATATGGTACATATTTCCTCAGCTCCGCGGGCTTGGACGGTCTCAATACTCGTGGGATTTCGGGATTACAGGAGCGGATGAGGCAAAAGAATATTTGTCGCACCCTGTATTAGGCGCACACCTCCGGGAAATTTCCGGGGCATTGCTTGAGCTTGAAGAGTCTGACCCCGTGAAAGTCATGGGCGGAATTGACGCGCTGAAGCTGAAATCATCTATGACACTTTTCGCGGCGGTCTCGGAGAAAAGCTCAGTGTTTCACAGGGTACTCGATAAATTTTTCGGCGGGGAAACTGACGGCGAAACATTGTCGCGGCTCAAGCTGTAAAAGTCAACAAGTCTTGTTATCGCCGGGCGTAAATGGTAATCTCTCTCACATTCAGCAAGGAGGGAGATTATTTTTATGTGGCACGGAAGATTCACGAAAGGCACAGCAAAAACCGTTCAGGATTTTACGCAGTCTCTTGACATTGACTGGCGCATGGCCGAGTCCGACATTCAGGGGAGCATAGCCCACGCAAAAATGTTAGGCGAGACAGGAATTTTGACGCGGGAAGAGTCAGCGAAAATCATCGCAGGACTAGGAAAGGTATCAGACGAAATCAGAGAGGGCAAATTCACGCCTTCAGAGTCGCTTGAAGATGTCCATATGAATATCGAGGCGCGACTCACGGAGATTGAGCCGCTCGGCGCGAAACTTCACACAGCCCGCTCGCGTAATGATCAGGTTGCGACAACGACAAGAATATATCTGCGCTCACGTCTTCAGGGACTCCGCGAAAATGTCCGGGACTTGCTCCGGGTGTTAGTCTCAAACGCTGAACGGCATATTGACATCATCATACCGGGCTACACTCACATGCAGCAGGCACAGCCGATCTCAATGGGACATTACTGGCTCTCATGGTTCGAGGCATTTCACCGGGATTTAGGGCGGCTTGATTTCGCGCTTGAGTCGCTGAATGAATGTCCCCTCGGAGCCGGGGCTTTGGCCGGGTCAACATTGCCGATTGACAGATTCATGACGTGTGAAATTTTGGGCTTTGACCGTCCCACGCGCAACAGCCTCGACACAGTAGCAAGCCGGGACTATATGACAGATTATCACTATTTCGCGTCAATCTTAATGCTTCACGTTTCACGCCTCTGCAATGATTTAATCACATGGAACACTCAAGAGTTCGGGTTTATCGTCCTGCCTGATGATTTCTGCACCGGGTCAAGCATGATGCCTCAGAAAAAAAATCCCGATGTCCTCGAATTAGCGCGGGGAAAAACGGGGCAGGTTATCGGGAATCTTGTCGACATTATGATTACGCTGAAGGGTCTGCCGATGACGTACAACCGTGATTTGCAGGAGGACAAGCGCGGGCTGTGGGAATCAGTTGACACAGTAGAAGCAACCGTGAAAATTATTGCGGAACTGCTTTCACATGTTGAAGTTGACGAGGGACTCGCGCTGTCGGGGCTTGAGAAAGGTTACTCGCTTGCGACTGACATCGCCGAGTATCTCGTGATGAAGGGAGTCCCTTTCAGGGAAGCTCATGCGATTGTCGGGCGGCTTGTGGGATGGTGCATAGAGAATAATATCAGGTTTGAGGATATGACGCAGGATCAGTGGCAGGAGCATGTACCCGAAGCAGATTCGGCCATGATGGGAATATTGTCGGCGCGTGAGAGCGTAAGTCGGAGGGATGTTTACGGCGGGACAGGATTCGCGCAGGTCAGGAAACAGATTGAGGACGCAAAATCGCGGATATGACTCACAGAAAGCCCCCCGGAAATTTCTCCGAGGGGTAAATTTTTGCCGTTACTTGTCGGGGGAAGTCTCCTGCGGCTTGTCGTAGAGCCTCTCTACTTTGTACTTTCCTTCAAGCTCTTTCGCCCTGTCCTGAAGTGCCTGCTGTGTTTTCTGATCTTTAAGCTCCTGAAGCAGGCGCGCTTTCACCTGCTCAAACGGTATAGGGGACTCCGGGATTCGTTCCTCTAGTTTTATGATGTGCCAGCCGAATTGTGTCTTGACGGGTGCGGAGACATCGCCGGGATTCTTCAGCTCAAAGGCTGCCTTCTCGAACTCAGGAACCATCATGCCCCTCGGAAATTCGCCCAAGTCCCCGCCGTTTGCCGCGCTGCCGGGGTCAATGGAGTATTCTTTCGCTACAACGTCGAATGATTTTCCGGCTTTGAGTTCGGCCTGAACCTTTGCGAGATTCTCATCGCCGCTCACGAGAATATGCCGGGCGTGTACTCTTTCGGGATTCTTGAACATTGCCGGGTTGCTGTCATAGAATTTCCGGGCCTCGTCATCTGTTACTGCGATGTCCTTCACAATTTCCCTCATGGCCGCCTGCGCCAGCATTGCCCGTTTTGCGTTCATAAGCTGGGACTGAAATTCGGCTGTCTGATCGAGTTTCGAGGCTTCTCCGTCAAGAGCGTAGAGCCTCATGGAGATAACATCATCGATAATCATCTTCCTGCCCTGCTCCGTGCCGTAAAGCGTAACCGCCTGCTGTCCGAAAGGCTGTATGAACTCTAAGACTTCAGCCTCGGTTACGTCCTGGCTTCCCACACGCGCCAGCACTTTGCCGGACTCCGCGCCGAATGCTGAAAAAGTGAATGCCAGAACGAGAATGAACGCCGCAAAAATTTTCCTTGCCAAATGAATCACTCCTGATGATATATTTTAGTCCCGCAAAGTTTATCACATTAACGCATTTTGTTTATGATATAATCCCGGCCGTGATAAATTTCCCATCTGTATCAAAATGAAATGAAGGCGGTACAATGAAACAGTCAAAATCAGACATTCCGATTCAGGAAACAGGCGGAGAAAGCATAACAGGACGGTTTATCGCAAAATGGCAAAGAATGCGGGCCGGAATCATGACTCCGTTTGAGTTCGTGATGATGTGCGCCGACAAGGGACTCTCATTCGTAACAAGAAGCGATGTACATATGGGCGACTCCCTCATGGCGCGGAGAATCATAAAGCAGCTACGTTCAGAAGGCTGCGCGGAGAAAGATTATTACAGGCTGAAGGACGCGAAAATCCCCGTGCTTGAAGGCAAATACAAGTCTGATTTCTTCTCGAACACCATTTTTGATGTCTTCTACTGCTACATGTATCTTGACGACAATTACAGCGAAAGTGAGATAAACAAATATTTCTATCTCTTCCCTGAAGGGCCTTACTGCCTGAAGAATGACCTTGTTGACGTGAGGATCAATCCCGGCGACATAGTGATGGACGCGGGAAGCTGGATAGGGGAATTTGCCGCTTATGCCTCCGCTAAGGGTGCTACGTGCTATGCCTTTGAGCCGTTCGAGAAAAATTATGATGTTCTTGCACGGACAGCCGCCCTCAATCCGGGTATTGTGCCTGTCAAAAAGGCTGTAGGGCGTTCATCAGGCTTTGTGAGCATGTCAGGCGAGGCCGGGACAGCGGCGGTCAGCGAAAACAAAGACGGCGAAATCATTCAGACCTCCGTTGATGATTTTGTGCGTGAAAACAACCTGCCCCGCGTGGATTTCATAAAGTCAGACATAGAAGGCTTTGAACGCAATCTTATTGAGGGAGCGCGGGAGACTCTCGCAAAATTCGCGCCAAAGCTGGCAATCTGCACATATCATCTTCCTGATGACCCCGAAGTTCTGCCGGCGTTAATCAAAGAAGCCAACCCGGAATATAACATCGTCCAGAAACACAAGAAGCTATTTGCCTCAGTTCCCCGCAGGTAAAACGCAAAGCCCCCCCTGCTTTCACATGAGGGAGGGCGAAATTCCCGCCGAGAAATTTTTTCCGTAATACACTAAAATATAAAGGCTAATCACAAGAAACAATCTCAAAATTTGGGAGCTGATTCATTTTGCGTATCGTAAACACTCAGGCAGTATTGGGACTCTCAATATGGATTCTCGGATTCGCCTTCATGGTAATGGGCTGGCTTGTCGGGGAGCTGTCAGAAAAATACGGGAAAATCCCGGCGAAAATCCTCTACAAGATCGGTGTCGTAATCGTCGGAATCCCCGTGATAATTCTGCTGTGGAAAGTCTCGGCGACTCTCTACGTCAACCGCTTCAACATAGCCGCCTACATCAACAACGCATTCCAATTCATTCAGGATGCCCTGAAAGTGCTGTAGCTCATGGTCGGCTTCATACTGGTCAACATCATCGGACTCATTGCCGCGGCCTTCATGCTGTATTTCCCGTACACGTGGTGCAGGTGGAAAAATGAGCCTGAAGAATCTTACGGCCTGAAATGGTTTCTCACGCGCCGGGCAAAAATTGACGTGATAACCGCGCTGGCTGTTACGCTGATTCCGTTGACGGTGATTGTCATGTATATGCCTGTGAGCTGGGGAGGGGGACTCAAGACTCCGCCGTTCTGGGACGCTCTGAACATTCTCGGAGGAGGAATCGCCGCGGCATTCATTGAGGAGACATTTTTCCGGGGATGGCTTCAGACTCTGGCGGTGCGGAAATTCGGAGCTTTCGCGGGAATCATAATAGCTACGGCGGTATTTGCGGCTGTACACTTAATCGCGGTTCAGAAAATCATACGGCTTCTGACATTTTTCCCCGGCTTAATCATGGCACTTTTGCGGCACAGGAACGCCTCTGTAATGCCGGGGATAATCTATCATGCTGTCTGCAACGTCTGGGCGGTATGGTTCTCGCCGCTGCCGGGGGTTTAGGCCATGAGGAAAATATTTCTCACACTGATATTTCTGCTGGCGGTCTCGGAGTCGTGGGCGGAAAATCTCATTGAGCTTAGGCTCCCGTGTATTGTCGGCGAAAACGTTACGGCAAAATTGCCCGGGGGCAATGTGATTCCGTTAGGGCGCGTGAAAATGATTCCGTCAAAAACAAACTGGCCCGCTTACACCGCAAGCAGGTGGGCGAGTCCGTCAACCGTATGCGCGACTGCCGTCAACGCGATTCACATTCTTGTCCGCGCCGAGAATGACAGAGGAAGAATCATCAGCCTTGTTCCGTCAGTAACGGTAGCTCCCGCGGCGGCTCCGGGGGCGTTTTTCGCGCTTGACATGGACGCGGGTACGGGGATATTCGGAGGGTTCGCGCCTCTCACAGGGTCAGGGGTTACGGTTGAGCATGACGGGATCGAGTCTCTGCTGACTGATACGCCTAGGGAGGGCGATATTCTGATTATACGTTCGCCCCTGCCTGAGAGACTCCCATACTACATGGCCGATTTCGAGAACAGGCCGGGCGGAAGGGTAATCGCTTACGGGGCAGACGGGCCTAAAGTTATCGCGAGGGTGATACGCCCCGTGAAGGGAGTCGGGCGTTTCGGAGGGAGCATATATCAGAACCGGGGAAGGATTCGGGCTTCACATTCGGGTGTGATATGCGTCGCGACATCCCCGCGTGATTCTGTCGGAGGGATTCAGATTATGCCGCTGAAGCACGCGCTGACCTCGCCGGAAATGCTCAACGCCTGGAAGCTGACTCAGTGGATGATTGTCGCGCCCCTGCCGGGAATGCCTGATCTTGAGGGGACTGCGCCACTGTTCAAGAATGCCTTTGTCCCCGGAGCGCAGTTATCGGACAGACTGCCGGACTTGTGGAGTCATTACGGGAGAAGGCCGCTCGTGCTGTGCAGGGTTGACGGGGGAAACTGGGAACGCCTGCCGGAAATTTCCGGGAAGGTTGATGACGGGCTGAAGAGAGTCACGCACCTGAGATTGTATTTTCCGCTGTGGAGTTTGCCGCAATAACTTTCCGGGCTAAGTCGCATACCATTTCGCGCAGTTCATCCGGGGCTTTGACCGTTATCCCGGGGGAACATGACAGTATCCACCTTGCGGCCTCCTCAAGATCTGGGATTGTCGCAGTAAGCTCTATAGTGTCATCATTGAGGCGCGTTATTCTCTGCGTGGGATGGCGTTTCATTTCGCTGACGATTGAGGCCATCGGCTCGCGGATTTCGAGTCTTATCGTGTGCCGGAGCTGTCCGCCTTTCACGTACCATGAAGACTGCCTGAAGATTTCCGGGCTGTAGTCATCAGGAGGTGGGATAAATTTCCCGTCATCAGGGATAATTATCCTCTCAATTCTCGACAGCCTGAAGGTCAGAATCCTTTCTCCGTCCCCGGCGGCCATGTACCACGAGTGAGCCTTGAAGAACATATCGTAGGGGGAAATTCTGTGAGTCTTCACCTTCCTGTCTCCGTACGGCGAAATGTAGTCTATCTCTATCGCTTCATGCTCGTGTATCGCCTCTAATACCGTCTCAAAGACCCACGGCTTTATGCCTGAAACAGGGTGCTGAATTGTCGTAAGTCCGGCTAGAATCTCGCCCAGCTCCACAAAACTGTCCGGGACAATCTCCGCGATTTTGTGCCATAATTCCCTGCAGTGACTCTTGAAGTCAGGCACGAAATGACTCGCCATTCCCAAGCCTATGCACAGTGCTGAAATGTCGTTCATGTTCAGACTCAGCGACATAAGGAACTCGCCTTCATACGTCATGCAGTAACGCCGTGGATAATCGCGCCTGAATGTGATTCCGGCTTTGTACTCGTCCCGCAGTAACCGTATATCATCCTGAAGAGCGCGCCGCCCGGAGTATTCGCAGTGTGTGATGAGGTCTGAGACTTCCGCGCCTGCCTCACCCTTTTTGCGGAGGTATGCCGCCAGTTTCAGGAGCCGCCGTATTCTTACGGACGAAATTTCGCGACCCATCAGCCGAAAAAGCGGGCGACAATGTCAAGAATCCTGTCGACCTGCGTGGAGTCCTTAACGCCTGTCTTGCACCACACCGCGAAATGCTCGCAGTTGTTCAGCGCAAGATTGTAGCCGCCCTCGCCGAGTTTGCTTCTTGCGCGTCTCACGGTCTCTTCTCCGCTGTAAAGGTGGTAATCCATCATCTTTATGACGCGGATTAACTGTAGAATTTTGGCGAGTCCCTTAACGCCGGGGATTACGGGAAAATTATTCGGGTGTTCGGGAAAGTTGCAGACGCTGAAATCCTCTGAGCCGTTCAGGAACTCCGCTAATGTCGTCTCGCGCACAATGCCGTTGAAGTCGTCCGGGCCTGTCGCGCCTGTGTAGTGAATGACGCGGCCGGGGTCAGCGTAGACTCCGTAGTGGGAATATAGTCCCCTATTCACGCGGAGAACATCGCCGTTTTTTGGACTGGGTTTCATTTGCCGATCATCTCCCCGCATGAATTGAGCAGGAATTTCACTACGTCATCGAGAGTCATATTGTCAGTACAGACATGAATCAGGCCGGGAAGTTTCATGTAAACATCCTGCGCTTTCTTCTGCCCGTCAAAATCGCGGTCAAGAGCTGAGATGATTCCCCCTTTGCTTTTGCGGTCTGACATTCTTTCGCGTCTTGTGTCATCGCTGGCGCAGAGGAGGAAACTTCTGTCCGGCTTCCTGAGTCCCTCGAAATATCCGAAAATGTCATCAGGGATTTCACGGTCAAAAGGCCAGTTGTATGCGAGCGTTGAATGAATATACCTATCGCAGACTATATCATATTTTCCGGCCATGTCCGAGACGTAATAGCATGATGACAGATAATAGTGATACGCTGAATATTTGTTGGCGGCGGCGAATTTCCTCACGGGCATATATTCAGGGCCTGGGGTTGACGCAAATTTGAATCCGAGAGAGTCGGCGAGAATTTTTGCCGCGGAGCTTTTCCCGGTTCCGTCAGTGCCTTCAAGAGTGATTAGCATTCTACAACACTTCCTCCACTGTGCAGCGCATAATTTTTGACGTGCGAAATTCTACGGTATCGCCCTTTTTCCTTCCCGCAAGAACTTTCCCTAACGGACTCTGCGGAGTTATGGCCGTGTATTTCCTGCCCTCGTGGACGACTGAGACTCCCGCCGCGCCTTTCGCGTCAAGCAGTATATAGCCGTTATGCGCTCCGTTCTGTTTAAGGATGATGATTGAGCCGTTAGCGATAATTTCGCCGCCTGTCCGTGAAATTTCCGCCTCAAGAAGGGATAATGCTTTCTCCATTTCGTTATGGCTCTTCTTCATTTCCGAGAGCTGCCACTGTCCTTCAACTAATGCGCTGTCGTAACGGCTCTGCATTGGGCCGGGCTGATCTGCAAGATATTCCTTCTGCATTTCGATACCCTCATTTGAGGACGATATATTTTCCTTCAGCTTATTGATTAAAAGTCCGAGTATTGTTTTTCTGTCCAAGGTAAAATTATCTCCTGTTCATTAAGTCTGCTATATGCTCCAATATATTATCATGCCCCGCTTCCAAGAAACTCCCTGTATCATCGAACGGGCATAAAGTGATTCTTCCGTCAGGGTATACCCACACAGAACGGCATGAAGGGCAGCCTGTAGGGTGAGGGATTCGGCATTCGCGGCACATTTCGAGGCCGGGATTTTTCGCGCTCTCAATTTCTACACGCGTGTCGTCCCTGAAAATTTCGGCGAATCCAAGAAATTCGCGGTAATATTCCTCGTCCGCTGTCATGTCATTCATGAGCTTGATTATTATCCCGTGAGGCAATAGAGCTTCGGCCATGCGCCTTATTGAGTCTGGATTCTGCCGTGCGAAAACGGTGTTGATCTTCACGCGGAGGCCATGCCCGGCAGCTTTTACGGCACTGTGAATTATGTCCGCGGGGCTGTATTCTGATGACGTGAGGCGTGAATATTCTTCCGGGACGAATGAAGGCACAGAGATATTCAGGGAGTCTGTGAGGGAGTAAAACTCTTCAGGCTGAAGGGGGAGCATAGATCCGTTTGTGGTGATTGCGTTAGTGAGTCCGAGGGATTTTGACAGCCTCATGATGTCCAGAAGGTGAGGGAAGATTAGCGGCTCTCCGCCAGTGTAAGCGACTTTTTCCCCGCCGAGCGAGGCAAAAACTTTCACGCATTCTTTCAGGAAGCCGGGGGGAATATCTCTATTCCGGCACCTGTTGAAGTCATGGGAGCAGAACACACAGCGGTAATTGCACCTGTCAGATAATACGAGCCTGAGATTGTATTTGCTCATAGTGAGTCATCCTTTCGGGAACGAACTGCCCCGGCTTTTCGGGCTGAGGCAGAAATATATTCCGTTCGGTCAGTCGAGGCAGGGTTCGAGCGCGCCTCCGGCAGAAGCTATGTCCGTAACTGCGAGCGCTATTGATGAAACTATTGATGAAAACGGTTTCGGGTCAGGGTCAGGCTTAAGCATTGCATTAATTGCCTGGACAACGGTGAACGCTATGCTGTAGCTGTTCCCCGTCCTGCGACCTGTAACAGTCGGCGAACGATATTCCTTCATGTATTCCTTCATGGCCGTGTCCCCCTAGTCGAGGCAGGGTTCTAGTGCGGGAAGTCCCCCTGCAACGCTTTTGTCCCCTGATTTTGAGGTCAGCAGAGCCGCCGCAACGCCCCCCGCAAATGCCGCCGCAACTTTCGCCATCGTAACGCCCGCAATCAATGCCGCCGGGAACGCAAAGCCGCCTTCAGCCCCTCCCGTAACTGACGGTGTAATGTACTCTTTCATGATGATATTGCTCCTTTCTTCAGACGTATTAATTTCTTCCATTGCATATCGCGTATGAAACTCACTATATCGCGTTCGAGGGTCTCGCGGTCAACTTCATACTCACCGAGAATTTCAGCGCAAAGCCCTTCAATCGTCATATTGCCGTCAAGAATATTCCACATTTCCCGCGCCGTTCCGTTGAGGTAATATATCTCGCTGTTACGGTTCGAGGCTATGAGAAATTCGCCTTCATTGCGAGTCTTCAAGGCACTGTGAACGGGGATATAATCCTTCAGGAAATCATATGCCGCTGTCATTGCCTTACTCCATTACGCACTCAGGCACACGCAAGTCAGACGAAAAAATCCGGTGTGCGTCCATAGCGTTTTTCACAGCCTTTGCGATTGCATAGCCTCCCACCATCGCAAGCCCTACAGCAAGAGGCACAACCCTTCCCCCGGCGGTCTCTGCTATATTTGTTACTTCCGGCTTCCTGTACTCCCTCAAGATATATATTCCTCCTCTCTATAATCTCACGTCAGCGTCAGAATAATTCCTCAGCCCGTGATTGATTTCCTCCTCATCCTCCCATGAGGCTACATACTTCAATACTTCCGGCCTCGTCCAAGCGTCATGGGCTTTGGCATTCCACACGTCAAAAAAATCATCCTCAATCACATTCCCGATGACGAACGGCGCAACGCAGTCCAGCCTTATATCACCGTTCGGGCGGATAATCGCTCCCGTGTTGGGCGTACTCATGTCCCGCAGAAGCTGTATCTTTGTCCCGGAGCTTCTCTGTACCGACATTCTCCCGGCGTATTTCTGCGTGTTGACGCTGACGGCCTCGCCGAGAATATTGCGCTGTTCCCGCGTCATCATGATTTCGGGATTGAGCCAGCTCCGTCCGCTTGGCATGACCTCGCCCAGAATTATCCCGGACGCGCCTAACTCGTAGGCAAGCTCGCACATTGAGTCGACCTCGTGAAGGTTCGCGGGGGTTACTGTGTGGGCTATCGTTACGGGGATTCCCAGATTCGTCAGCATGAAGACGGCCTCCACTGCCTTGTCCCAGCTTCCCGCCCTCTGCCTGAAGTCATCATGCCTTTCACGTGTAACTCCGTCTATTGAGACCTGAAACCACTTCCAGCGGTATTTTGTGAAACGCCTGGCCTTTTCCTGAGTCATCAATAAGCCGTTGGAGATTACGAGAAATGATGTCCCGTCATCGTGAAGGATGTCCATAATTCCGAAAAGGTCATCGCCCAATAACAGCGGCTCGCCTCCCGATATAACGCACTGGAATATCCCGCCGTGATTCACGATGTAGCGGGCAAAATCCTTCCAGCGTTCCGGGGTCATTGGGTCATGGCCGGAATTGTCTTCCCCGGAAACGTTGTAGCAGTGCTTGCAGTGAACATTGCAGTGCGCGGTAAGCTCAAACTGAAGCGTCAAAGGCATCGTGAATCTCTCAGGGTAAAGATGATTCGCGACAAGGTTACGGATATTTTCGGCCTCGTCATTTGCGGCTTTCCTGTCCCTGACGAAATTAATTTTTGCCCAGTCTCTCAAATTTCATCACTCCTGATCTTTTCGCAGTATTCATTGAGTAGAGCGTCAAATTCCCCGCGTGTCATTGTGTCCTTGAGGCATTCGGCGTAATAGCGCTCGTTGTCGCAGATTATCGGCCTTCTGTCGTAGATGGAGCAGAGGCGGGACTCACGGTCGAAATACCTGCATGTCCCGTCCCCGCTGTCGAGAGTCCTGCGCTCCCGGCTGTCCTCCGGGAAAAACCTGAAGCACTCGCAGCACTTTCCGCACTTCCGGCAATGGAACGCCATCAGTCGAGGCCGTCCGATGTTCCCGGGCCAAATATGCTGTCTATCATTTCCCGCGCCTGCCGTTTGACCTCATCATTGACATACATCTGCGCCATAATCAGAGCCGCCGCAATCGCCGCTAAGTCATCAGTGAATCCCACGAACGGAATAAAGTCCGGGATTATGTCAATCGGCGAAATGAAGTAGCCCAGTGTCGCCACTATTGCCGCCTTTATGTGAATAGGGCAGTCGGGACGCTTCATGACGTAGTAAAGCTGAATGGCCTTGTAGATTAACGGAAGCCCCGCGGCCTTGAGGACTCCTTTCACCTTGTCCCAGAAAGAGTCGTCCGAGTAATCTTTCTGATATTTCGGGTCAATATCTTCAACGCTCCGTATTTCCTTGCTCATTGCGTATCTACCTCCTTAATATGCACAGATTCTACAAGGGCATAACGACACCTTAGGCGTGTTTTGCTCCGGCGAGAATGTATTTCCCGGTATCCTCAAGATGATATGCCATGTTCCTGCGGCTGAAGCGGATTTTTGCGCCGAACGACTCGCGCAGGAAACGTATATCGCTCTCAAGCGTCCGGCCTGACACGTAAGCGCACTCAGCCATGAGAGCCTCGCGGGAAATGTAGTCCTCCGATTTCAGGACTCCAAGAAGACGGTTGAGCCTCTCGATTCGTAATGATGACATTGATTTTGACACTGTATATTCCTCCTTTTGCTGACTCAGTATAGAGACTCAAGCGGTCAGCTTAGGGGTGTTTTGCTCACGGTGATAATACAGAAAATGCGCCGGGCTGATTCGACAACCTCAGCGCAAACTCTCAAGCGCACACGGCAAAGATACGCCCTTAACCGCGCTATGCTATAATTGACACAGGACAAGTCAGGGCAAAATGCCTCCAGCATCAGCCGAATGCTTAGTTTATTTCAGACAGAATGAATTATAGCACATGGGCTTGTCCGATTGTTTATTGTGCCGAAATTTATTCACCGTTTTCACTTTTCCTCCGCAAAATTTTCACAGCCCTTAACGTTTGTCATCTCCCGTGAGCTTATCACCTGCGCTATAATCCCATCAAATGCAACTGTCTATAGGGAGGCGCATAAAAGTGTACAGTTCACCGTCAGAAATCGCAGACTCAGCCGTCAATATCGGAATCAGGAAGGCCGGAATGACCCTGCCCGCAAAATTTCTTCTCGGCATTCTCGCCGGGGCGTTTATCGCGTTCGGATCGCAGGCCGCGAGTCTCGTTACCCACACAATCACAGACCCAGCCGCCGCAAAGCTCACAGCCGGATTGATATTCCCCGCCGGATTAATCGCCGTACTCATGGCCGGGGCGGAACTCTTCACGGGCAACTGCCTCATGATTATTCCCCTCGTCAAAAAACGTATCACCCTCACCGAATTATTATCCTCATGGCTGATCGTGTATCTCGGAAATTTCGCGGGGAGTCTCATTGTCGCCTGCCTCGTGTCATTGTCGGGGCAGTGGAACATGTCAGCCGGACTTCTCGGAGCTTTCACGCTCAAAGTCGCAGCAGGAAAAATATCTCTCTCATTCACTGAGACCGTAACGCTTGGGATTTTGTGTAACTGGCTTGTGTGCCTTGCGGTGTGGATGTCGTTCGGCGCAAAGGACGGAATCACTAAGGCAATTTGCGCGTTCTTCCCTGTGTGGGTGTTCATAGCGTCAGGATTTGAGCATTCAGTAGCAAACATGTACTACATTCCGGCGGGGATAATCGCGAAATCATCACCGCTGTATGTCGCAAAGGCTATTGAGATTGGAGTCTCTCAGGCGAATATTGACGCTCTCGGATGGGTCAGCATGTTCACGCGGAATCTAATCCCCGTAACAATCGGGAACATAATCGGGGGCTGTGTGTTTGTCGGGCTTGCGTACTGGTATGTTTATCTCAGGGGGGAAAAATCACGATAACGAGGACTCCCAACGGCCATGAAGTAACAGAAGAGGCATTAACGGCGCGTGTAATGAAAATCCCGGAAGTAAGAGATTTCCGGCTCATTCAGACGGGGCGCGACAGTTACAGGATTATGATACTGCCTGAGACGGGATCGGACATACGCGGGCTAAGGGGTGCTGTTCTTGATGCCCTTGTCGATATTTACGGAATGAGGGCGGAATACGACATTGACATTACGCACGATGACCCGGAACTTCTGCCGGAAGGTGAGCGGGCAGCCGTGCGAATCTGTAATCCTGCGGAAAAAGCAAATCACGCCTAAGCGGGCGGTGTGAATTGGTATAATTCCCTGCAATTCCAATACTTAACGTGAAGGGGATGTATCATGCGTGAAATTTCTGCGTGTACTGGCGTTAATTGCGCTGTTGTTTCTGCTGACGGGAAATTTGTCGGCAGCTGAAATTGACCTCAGCAAAATTCCGATGTCCCGGACAAAATTAGACTTCCTCACGCTGTACAAAACACAGTGGGAGCTTTTCGGCCTTCCCGGAAAACTGAAGCGGGCTGTTGAGGAGGCATTCACCGAGCAGACAGAAAATCTCATGTGGGGTACTATGAGGGCGCAGCTTGTCTCGAATTACGACAACATTCAGGAGAAGATTCAGCAGGCGGCGGAGTACAAATTCGCGGCGGATTACGACAAATTTCTGTCCGAGCTTG
Organism: Synergistaceae bacterium; assembly: GCA_017540085.1. Taxonomy (NCBI): domain Bacteria; kingdom Thermotogati; phylum Synergistota; class Synergistia; order Synergistales; family Synergistaceae; species Synergistaceae bacterium. Next base: position 19,786 of record JAFYBQ010000009.1, read on the forward strand.
AAGACAACTGGGGCGAAAAGCTGAGATCTAACATTATGGACTTCTACAAGCGGCAGAACGAGTCTATGTATTTCGAGCTTTCCTCCAATCCGATGGCGCAGGCATTCCTCCGGCAGGATTACGACCGAATAACGGAGGACAACGGGAAATCGGTGATGGCTCGCATATCGTCTGAGCTTTCCGGGAAATATGGCACGTTCACGGTTTCAGGGGCGGGGATAATCGGAGGCGGGCTTATGGTTCTGGCACGCAAGCAGCTGCAAAAACAAATCGTGAAAATTGCAGGGCGGAAATTGGCCGGGTCTGCGCTGGGAAAAGCGGTGGGGGCTGCCGTTCCCGTAATCGGATGGGCTATGCTGGCCTGGTCTGCGTGGGATATGTATTCCATGCTCGCGGACGCTGAAGACACAATCAGGACAAAAATTTTCGAGTCCTACAACGCCATGTACTCTGAAGAAGTGCCGTTAGTGTACTGGGACGGAATAGAGTCTTACGTCCGGGACACGTATATATTCGCCTATAACTCACTTTCCGAAAGCATTGAGAAAGGTCTGGCAGTGTCAGAAAACGCAAAATTCAAGCTACTGACGCAGGGTCTGAAGAAACCGAAAGAAAGAATTTTCACAAACAGAATCGCGGACATTCTGCAAATAGTCGACAAGAAAAATTACACGCTTGATGACATTCTCACACAGCACGGCGAATTTATACGCGACTCAAAGCAGGAAGATTTCGAGGACTTCGCGGCCATGCTGATAAAGTCAGAGGAGCTTCTCACAAAACGCGCCGTCCGTATCAATGAATTGTCGCGGGGCCTCCAAGAATCAGAGCGGAATTTGTTTGCCGACAAAATAGCAAGAGTCGAGGAAGTTGTCGCGGAAGGGAAAAATTATACCGTTGATGACGTTCTCACACGTTACGGCAAATTTATACTCGGCACAAGCAACAGGGAGTTTGACAGGTTCGAGGAAGTACTGTATGAGTCAGACACGCTCCCTGAACATTACCCGCCCGAAACAGCCCCCGTAGTATCACGCGACATCACAAGCCCGGACATCAAGCCGGACTCACCGTCAGCAACACCAAAAACATTCCGCATACACGAAGGACATTAGGAGGAAAAATTCATGCGTAAAATCACCACGCTGTTCATAGTTATGGCTCTCTGCGCTGTCTCATGGGCAGATGACAACATCATGAGGACAGAGACAGAGAGAAACGCCGACATTGACCGGGCAATAAATGAGATAGGGAATGTTCCTGAAGTTGACCGGGTGAATTTCCGGGACGGCCTCAAGAAAAGCCGGGCTAACTTCCTCAGATTATACCGCGCAAGGTGGCAGGCTCTCGGAATGAATGACAAGCTCGAAAAGGCCATTGACCGCGCATTTCAGGACAAAACCGGCGGAATGCTCTGGGGGACTAAGGGACTCAGGCTCGGCGCGAATATCGGCAACATCGTCAATGACATTCAGGAGGCCACGGCGTTCAATTTTGCCGAGACGTATGACGATTTCCTGCGTGATGTCGAGGACAAATGGGGCGAGTCATTGCAGGGGGATTTGTCTGACTTCTACAAGCGCGCAAGCATCATGCTCATAGCCGCCGACAGAAATCCGATGATGAGGGCATATATCCGCCAGAGCACAGCCGCCCAAGACAGCGGAGAAAGAATCCTCGACGAAATCAGCGACACCCTCACCGCAAAATATCCCGACCTCAAAATCACAGGTGCCACAGCCGCCGCAGGAATCTCTCTGCTTTTCCGCAAACAGCTCGTGAAGTATCTCGCCAAATACGCGGGGAAGGCTACTGTATTCAAGAAGGTTGCCGCAAGTGCCGCCGGGAAATTAATCGGTAAGACTCTCCCCCTTGTAGGGCCGGTAATGCTCGCATGGTCTCTGTATGATGTAGCCTCTATCGCCTGGAACGCTGAAGAAGACGTGCGGAGAATGCTCACCGAGCGCAACATGAACATGTATTCACGCGAAATGCCAGCGGTGTATTGGGACGTTATGGAGCCATATGTGATGGATGTCTTTGTGTCGTCTTACGGAATGCTTCAGACTGCAAGAAAGAACGCTGAAACTTTTGCGAATGACTCACGTGTTCAGGCTCTCAGCGCGGGACTCAGCGATACGGAGGCTATGCAGTTTGCTGAAAGAATATCGGCGGCGGTTGAGATTCTCGGCCATGATAAATATGATTACGTCATCGGGAATTTCGGCGAAAGAATCCGCGAGTCCTCACCTCAGAATTTCCGCAGGCTAATGCAGGTTCTACAGCAGGAAAACACAGAGCAGGCTGTCGAATGGCTGAAACTTGCCGGGACTCAGTATTACGACTTCTACGCGCTGTTCCCCCGCGATGTGTGGGAGAAATTCCAGCCCGATTCGCAGTCCCTCGAAATATTGTCGTGGATGTCAAAGCGTCTCACACCCTCAGCGCGTAATACAGCGTCAAAACTTTCGGTGAATGATATTCTCTTTGTGATGAATGATTTGCCGGAGCGATATTTGTCTCAGCTTTTCGGCGACAGAAGCAAAGACCCGGAGGCGGTGCATTATGAGATTGAGAGGCTGCGAGATTTGCCGGAGGACTCCCGCGTTCCGTGGATGTCGGAATGGCAGTACATGTTCGCGAAATACAAGATATATATCATCATGGCCGGGGCGTTAGTGTTCATTGCGCTTCTGGCGAGGATATTAATACCTTTGTTCAGGGGACGGACTCAGGCACTTCCGCAAGCCTCACAGCCCGTGATAATCTCAATGCCCCCTCAGCCCGCACAGCCCGTTGTCATCAAGAAATACGAGGTCAAACTCATCATATCCCCTGAATTTGTCGCGGAAGCCCGTAAATCTCAGTGGGACATATCGCAGACATTAATCCCGGCGGATGACGGAAGCGGAAATTACGTTTTCAGCGCGGAGCTTGAGAGCCTCGACACTATTTCGCGCTGGGTAAGTCGGCACAGAGAAAGTATTACGGTTATACAGCCGGAAGAACTCAAATATACAGCTATCACAGCTAAAAACATTGCGGGTAATGTTAATTCCCAACGATAAACAGCAGACACGGTTATTTCAGTTTGCAGGAAGCGCGAGATACGCATACAACTGGGCATTGGAACAGGAAAGTAAAAATCATGCTGAGGGCGGAAAATTGCTGTCAGACTATGAATTACGCAGACGTTTCACGGAGTACAAGAATGAGCCGAATAATCAATGGCTTTACACGATAAGTAACAACGTATGCAAGCAGGCAGTGAAAGACGCAGTAACAGCATATCAAAAGTTTTTCAGAGGACTTGCGGAACACCCGAAATATAAGAGCCGTAAGCGCAATAAGCCTAGTTTTTATGCAGACCCGGTAAAGATAAAGTTCACGGCAACACATGTAAAGCTAGAAAGTATAGCGACAAGCAAAAAGAAGAACCGCCAGAGTGCAAACTGGTTCAGAATGGCCGAGCATGACCGAGTGCCGAGTGCCGCAAAATATAGCAATCCGCGAATAAGTTATGACGGGCTGAATTGTTTTCTGACTGTCGGAATTGAGATTGAGACTCGTGAACCTGTAGCAAGCACAAATGACGGTATCGGTATTGATTTAGGAGTTAAAGACTTGCGATATGCAGTACAGGCCATGTTTATGGAAATATCAACAAGACAAGCCGAGTGAGACGGCTCAAGAAGAAACAGCGAAGGTTGCAGCGCAAAATCTCACGTAAATACGAAAAGAACAAGAAAGGAGAAAGTTACCAGAAGACAGGCAACATTGTAAAAAGTGAAAAGCAGCTTTTACGCATAACCCATAAGCTAACGGACATCAGGACAAATTACATTCAGCAAGTTACGACAGAGATAATAAAGCGAGAGCCAAGTTTTATTGTCATGGAAGATTTGAATGTATCAGGAATGATGAAAAATAAACATCTGGCGCGTGCTGTACAGGAACAGAAATTTGCGGAGTTTTACAGGATAATGCAGTACAAATGTTCATGGCACGGCATAAGGCTAATCACGGCGGATAGGTTTTACGCAAGCTCTAAGACATGTTCATTTTGTGGGAACGTCAAGAAAGATTTGAAGCTCTCGGACAGAACATATCACTGTGAAAAATGCGGGGCTGTGATTGACCGGGATTTGAATGCCAGCATAAATTTGTATCAATATGGGAAATCAATAATCAGCCACTGACACGGAATTATTGATATGTACCCGTACGTTAGCGGGGAATTGAAGCCTCTGGAGCGTCATACCAAACGTGAATAGCCAGTAACAACAGCGAAAGCGGACGCGATGAATGAGGAAAGAAGCGCAAAAGTTAAAAAGCTGATAACTTTTTATAAGTCTTCTGTAACGGCACTACAGCATGAGCGAAAACAGCGCAGGCGGAATCACATTAAGCACGCGGGCATTTCCTCCGGCGGGGACTCAGGACATCGGCATTATATACGGAGTATCCTGCCTAAGCTCAAATTTCTTCAAAGACACAGCGGCTACCCTCACGAATCTTACTGTCGGCGGCGAACTCTCAGGCTACACGGCCATGATACAGAAAGGAATCGAGGTTGCCCGCAAAAGACTCATAGGCGAGGCCGAAAGATTCGGGGCTGACGGTGTTTACGGGGTAATGATAGCGACTCCGCAGGTCGCAGGGGGCGCGGCGGAAATCATAATGTATGGGACAGCGTTCAAATATGTATAACATGAATCCTTCCTTGCGGTGATAATATTCATTAGTAAGGAGGGATTTTTTCATGTCAAATTTATTCGGACTCTCACAGCTTGATTACTTCCGCGATTCACTTGACGAACGTTCGCGGGAGGCTCTCACCTCAGCAGTAAAAAGAATCACAGACGCAAAACTTCACGGCGGGCGCGTAATGGTAGTAACCGGCTCAGGCCCTAACATTCATGAGGGCGTAACGACTCTCATCGCAGAATTAATCCGGGTTGGACTCGTTGACGCTGTGTCTACAAGCTCGGCGGTTGTCGCTCACGAAATGGCCGGAAGTCTCGACAGGGTTTACCGTGTTGACGCTGAAGCCCTCGGCATGGATATGGCCAAAATGCCGCGGGGAGATGTCTTTGAGTTCACCTGCATGAATGACTCTGAGCTTGACGCACTGAGGCGCGAAATGCCGCTTGATGATGACCTTCTCGAACGCGGCAGGAATCTTCCGCACGTAAACGAAATCATAAAGGCCGCCGGAAATATGGCCTACCCTATGGGACTCTACACTGAGAGACTCGCGCATGAAGTCTTAGCCCTCGCGAGAATGTACGGGCTTCCCTTTGAGACTGTCGCGGGCTGGGGCTGTGATGAGCGCACTATGCTGGGAGCGGCCTCACGCAGGAATATTCCCGTGATGGTTACGATCCCTCAGCTTGTCGGCGGGGGGGCTGTCGGAATGTCAATCGGCGACTCTATTCCCGTCTCTCAGCGTTCCATGAGAATATCGCGTATGCTTGCTGACTGTGATGTGATTATTGAGTCGGCTGTGGCGTTGACGCAGGAAATTCACGACGGCCCGTTTGAATGCTACACAGGGCACGGAATCTGGGCTTGGCACTCAGGGCAGAATACGTACAGCCTAAAGGACAAGGCATTAATCCGCATTGACCTTGACGAAAATTTACGGAAAGCCGTTGACCTCAACAAAACAGTGCAGGAGGCAATCGACAAAGGACTCCCGAAAACGAAAGCCGCAAAGATTCCCTTCCGCATGGAAATGTCAGCGTTCGCCCGGCACGAGGGAAGCATACCCATTGTAGGCGACATCGGAAAAGTCTGGCCGTTAATCGCTCATGACGCAGCCAAAAATCTAGGTATCACCCTCGAATTTCTGTCGGCCTCTCAGGACACGGACGAGGGGAAATCAATGCGGGAGTGGATTGTTGACACGGTGAAGCCTCTTGACGTTCAGAAAATGCGCGAACATTCAGCTAGTTTCGTGAAATAATTGTTGAACACAAATGCCTTCATGCGATAAAATTTTATGTATTCATATTATCCCTGAATAATATACATAGATATACATGGAGTGATACGCCGTGAAGAAGTATGTTTTTCTTACCGTTATGCTTATGTGCCTGCCGCTGTTTTTTATGTTAGGCGCAAAAAAAGAGGCAAAGCCCGCAAAACCTGTTCTTATAATCGGTGCTGAATGCGAGTACCCTCCAAATAACTGGGAGGAAATTATATCCTCAGACTACACCCTGCCCGTGTCGAATCACGCGGGATATTACGCTGACGGCTACGACATTCAGATAGTGAAGCTCATAGCCGAGCGCATGAATTATGATGTCATGATAAAGCGAATCGCGTGGAATGATTTGCTTCCGTCCCTGAACAGGGGAGAGATTGACGCTATATTTTCATCAATGCTCGACACTCATGACCGCAGGAAAGTCGCGGCGTTCTCAGAGCCTTACGAGATAACTGTTACCGAATACGGAATAATAACCCGCAGGGAAACACCTTTCAGCGCGGGGAAAACGTTAAAGCACTTCAGCGGGGCAAAGATAATCGGCGAGAGAGGGACAAAATTCGATGACGTTATAGAGCAGATACCTGGAGTCGTTCACATGAAGCCGGTTGATACAATCAAAGAAATGATTGACGCTGTTATGTCGGGTGAGGCTCACGGTGCTGTGATTGACATTGAAGCGGGGCAGTATTATGAGCTGGTAAATACTCCCCTGAAGCTGGTAAAGTTTTCCGGGGATGAGGGCTTTAATCTGGGCTTTCACGGAGTCTGCGCGGCGGTCAGGAAGGGAGACTCGGAGCTTCTTCACAGGATAAATCTTGCAATCGCAGGAATAGACAAGCATGAACGGCAGAGAATAATGGACGGCGTAAACAGCAGGATGCTTAACAGGCGGCACTGAGGAACGCAAATGCCGTATGAATTTCGTGAACAGCATTATGACTTGTTGACATTGATACAGCGTGATACGCTACAATTTCAGCAATAAAATTCAGTGGGCAGGAAGTGATACGTCATGAAAAAGTATATTGCCGAGTTGCTGGTGCTTGTGGTCTGTACGTTTGCCTTCGCTTATTTCGGAGGAGAGAAGAAAGAGAAGCCCCGCGAAAAATTCGTGCTGAGGATCGGTGTTGAGTGTGATTACGCCCCGAACAACTGGGAAGAGAGAACCCCGACAGAATACACTGTCCCAATCTCGAATCATGAAGGGCATTACGCTGACGGCTACGACATACAGGTAGCGAAATTTGTCGCCGAAAAGCTCGAAGCAGATCTTGAGGTGTATAAAATCTCGTGGAACAGCCTCATATCATCATTGCAGAAGGGAGAAATTGACGCGATATTTTCCGGTATGCTCGACACAAACGGACGCAGGCGGCTAATCTCATTCACAGACACATACGAGGTCAGCTCCACAGAATACGCCGTAATCGTGAACGTCAACAGCCCCTACGCCATCGCAAAGAAGATGACAGACTTCCGGGGGGCGAAATTCACGGCTCAGAGAAGCACGAACCTTTACGCGGCAATCTCACAGCTTCCGGGAGCGTTAGCCCTTCCGGCTGTCGATACTGTATCGGATATGCTGTTGGCCGTAACTACAGGCCGGGCGGATTGCAGTGTAATCAATCTTGACACAGGACGCTCCTATGAGCTGACGTACAAGAACATAAAGGTTATACGCTTCCCGCAGAATGAAGGCTTCAAGCTCGGCTTCACCGGGATATGCGCCGGAGTCAGGAAGAATGACTCATCCCTGCGCTACAGAATCAACGAGGCGTTAAGAGACCTCACGAAAGGCGAACGCCGCAGGATTATGGACAGCGTGATTTCCCGCATACTTGACAGCACATTGTAGCGCACAAAAAAATCCCCTCAGCCCTGAAGCCGGGGGGAATATTTTTACCTGTTATACACGAGCGGAATCAGGAATGCTTCTGCGACCTCATCAGCCATAGCTTTGCCCTCAAGAATCTCAAGCAGCTTCAGCGCAAAGAACGGAGTAACCGCAGGGCCTTTCGCCGTTGTGATGTTTCCGTCAGTTTCCACGATGTGAGAGCCAATTTTCGCGCCCGTGAGATGTGATTCGAGTCCCGGATAGCACACCGCAGTTTTTCCCGCGAGGACTCCCGCTCTGCCCAGTGCCGCCGGTGCCGCGCAGATTGCCGCGATTAATTTCCCCTCGGCGTGGTACTTCTTCACGAGTTCCTGAAGGCCGTCATGATCCTTTATCGTGAGAGTCCCCCCCGGAAGTATGAGCATGTCGAATTTCTGCTCTTTCACGTCATCGAACATTGCATCCGCCCTCACCGGGATTTTGTTCTTGCTGATGACTTCCTGCCGTCCTGTGAGTGAGGCTGTTGTTACTACGACTCCTCCGCGTCTGAGTATGTCTACTGTCGTTAATGCTTCTGTCTCTTCAAAGCCGTCAATCAGAAATATTGCAGCTGTCTTCATGTTAATATCACCTCGCCGGAAATTGTATCATGTATTATTGTGCGTGAGCGTAATTTTGTGGCTGTTGAAGGATTTTCGCCGCGTGAAATAATTATTGCCCGCTGTGTTTGTGCTATGATTTGGCAATATCCAGAAATCTATCATAAAAAGAGGAGGAAAATTCATGTTCTCACCGAAAAAATTTCCGGCTGTTTTCGTCATGGCCGTGATTTTGTGCATGTTGTCTGTATGTTCAGCACTTGCTTACGAGGGCGGCTATGTCCCAAGCCCTATAGACCGCTCCCACCTAGAAAGCAATCCCCCGGTAATCAGGCGCGACTCAAGGAACGTAGGCGATACCACTATCCCGGAATCGTATGACCTCCGGGACGTGAACAGCAAAAGCTATCTTCCCTCAGTCAGAAATCAACGCTCATACGGAACATGCTGGGCGCACGCGGCACTAGGCGCACTGGAGTCCAACTACCTCATGCAGGGCGGGACATATCTCACCGGGAGCGAGCCGGATTTGTCGGAGCTTCATTTGTCGTGGTTCGTGTACAAAGATCCGAGAGACGGGCATTCATTTACCATGAAGGACGGCAATTTTGTCGGCGGACCTGTTTTCGGCCAAGGCGCGAACGCGGACAAGGTAATAGCATTAATGTCTCGGCTTTCAGTCCCGGTGAATGAGTCAGAGCTTCCCTACACAAGCATTGACGCGGATGTCAGCACAATGCAGGAGACTATCCCCGCGACAGCTTGCCCGGAAGATTACACGCTTGTTATGAGGCTTCATGACGCATACACGCTCGGCAAAATGACAGAAAGCCTCCGGGATACGGTCAAGCAATTAATCATGGATAACGGAGCTGTTCAGATAAGCTACTATTCAAGGCAGACTGTAGCAGCAACATCAAGCGGCTCTGATGTGTCAGCGTACTACAAGTATGACGACAATACATACACGTATTACGACCCGGCAACAACAACCCCGAATCACGCTGTGCTTATCGTGGGATGGGATGACAATTTCAGCGCGGAAAAATTCGACACCAGCAGCAAACCCAGTGCCAACGGAGCATGGCTAGTGCGTAACTCCTGGGGCAGCACATGGGGCAACAGCGGATATTTCTGGATGTCATACGAGCAGAACATCACGGACGTTACAGCCTATATCGGCGAGGCAGTTACGGACAACATGACGGTGTATTACCATGACGCTTTAGGGCAGTGCAGTATGTTCGGCACCAGCGGCTCTGAGGGCTGGGCGGCCAATGTCTTCAAGGCTGAAGGAGCGAACGAAACACTGACTCAGGTCTCACTCATCACTACAGAGAATAATGCGGGCTACGGTGTCTATGTCTACAAGCTGGGAACAACGAAGCCGTCCGGGTTCACTGTAACCGCTGAAGAAGCCGCCACAAAGCAGACAGGCACAATGACTTACGCCGGGTATCATGTGATTACGCTTGATGACCCTGTAGCACTTGACGAGGGCGAATATTTCGCGGTTGTCGTCAACACACTGAACACGGGTACATATAATATCGCGATTGAGCGTACAGTATCTTACACAAGCGGGGGATATTATTCACAGCCTGTAATCAATTCTGGGGAGAGCTATTTTGCTTTCGGGTCATCATTCCCATCCTCATGGTCAGACGGCTACGACGGAATAACATTCAGAGGACAATCAAGCCCGACTCCCATGAACGCCTGCATAAAAGCCTTCACCGTAACGGCGGCTGAAACAATCACGGCTGACAAATCTACATTCCCCGATGAGATTTTCCGCTCATACGTAACGGAGACTTACGGCGCGACACCGACAAAATCAGCACTTGAGGCCGTAACAGAACTCAACCTCAGCAACAAGGGAATAGCGGACTTCACCGGGATAGAACACTTCACCGGGCTTACAGCACTTGACGTAAGCGGCAACGAGTCAGCAAAAGTCCTCGACATCTCGAATCTCACGGCTCTTACTCTGGACAATATCACCTGCGATCCCGGGTTGAGCATAACAAACGGGAATGACACAGTAGTGTTTGAGGGGCATTCGCTGCTTCTGAGCGGGCAGATAGGAGTCATGTTCTACGTAAATGTTCCGGACAAAACAACATACAGCACCGCCGCTATGACATTCACGGTAAACGGCACGGCAGGAGACCCAATAGCGATGAGCAGTGCCGCGGAGGACTCAGACGGAATATATTTCATCTGCCCGATAAACTCAATACAGATGGCCGAGAAAATCACAGCGACATTCGCATACGGGGACGGACTCACAGTCAGCAACAAATGCAGTGCAAGCGACTATATTGACATGGTGCTTGCTGACACGACTCTTCAGGAGGGCGACGCGCTTTTGAACATCGTCAACGCCATCAAAGATTACGGGCATTATGTCCAGATTCCCCTAGCGGATTATCACGAATGGACAATCGACACGGACTACGCCGAAATGACAGCGGCGACAGCGTACTCAGATGATACAGTAGCAGAGGCAAAAACAGCGGTAGCAGATTACGCCCTCACGAACACCGACATAAACAAGACATTAATCCAGTCCGCGCAGATGGATCTTGAGCTGAACTCCGCGACAACGCTTAACGTTTACATCACGTGCGCCACCTCCGCGACAGTAACAGCGGCTGACGGAATAACCGTAACAGACACCGGCAATAACACGTACACCGTAACAGTAAGCGGAATCTCAGCGCACAAGCTCGGCAACAAATACACGATTAACGTAACATCAGGCGGTACAACGTATGTCATCACAGCCTCGGCTCTCTCGTACGCATATGCGGTGCTGAATGAGACAGGCGCGGAGAAATACAGCGGCCTCAACAACGCTGTAACAGCCCTGTACAACTACTACGCCAAGACTATGGCATACAGAAATTCAGACTACTGGAAGAATAATTAGCGCGGAGCTTTAGCGGCAGGGCGGGGAGCGTGAAATAATCCTCACCCTGTTTTTTTGCTCACGTAAAGGAGGAATTACAGTCATGAATCCAGTTGAGAGAGTCCGAAAAGCATTGGACGAGGCCGGAGCAGAGGACATCGAGATAATCACGGCGGACAGTACAATATTCACCGTTGACGACGCAGCCAAAGCAATCGGGGTAACTCCGGGGGAAATCCTCAAGAGCCTTATACTTGTTGCGGACAAGACAGAGCCTTTCCTCGCGCTTATGTGCGGGGCGAACAAAGTCGACGCGAAATCAGCCGCAAAAGTTATCGGGCATAACCGCGCAAGAATGATGCCGCCGGAGGAAGTATATTCGCGTTACGGCTATCATGTCGGAGGTGTCCCGCCTTTGGGATATGACGAGGATTTGAAGGTTGTTGTTGACGCTGATTTGTTCGCGCACAAAACTGTATGGGCCGCCGCAGGTACAGATCATGCATTTTTTCCGGTTGAGCCTGAAAGACTGCTGGCACTCACTAACGGAATCCGCGCTGACCTGAAAAAGCAGTGAGACCGCTGCGGCAGTTCCTTTTTTGAGGGGGACTGCTGTTTTTTTGGCCGTGAATTTCTCACTCTGCTATAATCCTTAATATTCACTTGAAATTTGGAGGCTAATTAAATCTTGGGCAAGGTAGTAAAGAATCTCGGACTCTATCTCGTGTTAGTTCTTGTTGTCGTTACGATGGTCAACACGTTCCTAACACCTGAGGAAGTCCAGAAGCAGTATGACGAAATAAGCTACAGCCAGTTCCTGAAAGAATTAGACGCGGGAAATATACGGGTTCTGCAGATACGGAACAACACAGTGCCGGGGGAGTCAAGCTCGGCGACAATACAGGGCGAGCTTCACAGCGGGCAGAGATTCCTGACATACGGACTCGATGTCTCAGGGCTTGCGGACAAAGCATCGGCAAAAGGCATAACGGTTACTGTTGAGGCACCGCAAAAAAATACGTGGCTTATGTCGCTTATGACTTCACTTTTCCCGACTCTATTGCTTATCGGGGTATGGATATATTTCCTCAACAACATGCAGGGCGGCGGCGGGCGTATTATGTCGTTCGGGCGGAGCAAGGCAAAATTATTCCTCGACAACAAGCCGAAAGTAACATTTGCTGACGTTGCCGGGTGCGATGAGTCAAAAGAAGAGCTGCAAGAGGTAATACACTTCCTGAAAGACCCGGAGAAATTCAAGAAGCTGGGCGCGAGAGTCCCGAAAGGCGTATTGCTTGTAGGCCCTCCCGGTACAGGCAAGACTCTTCTTGCGCGTGCGGCGGCGGGCGAGGCTGATGTTCCGTTCTTCAGCTCAAGCGGGTCAGATTTCGTTGAAATGTTCGTTGGAGTCGGGGCGGCAAGAGTCCGGGACATGTTCGAGCAGGCGAAAAAGTATCAGCCCTGTATCATATTCATTGACGAGATGGACGCGGTTGGTCGGCACAGGGGAGCGGGACTCGGCGGAGGCCATGACGAACGGGAGCAGACATTGAATCAATTGCTTGTTGAGCTTGACGGGTTCGACGACACTAGCACAACGATACTAATCGCGGCTACAAACAGGCCGGACATATTAGACCCTGCACTTTTGAGGCCGGGAAGATTTGACCGTCATATTACGGTTGACCGCCCTGATGTTAAGGGACGCGAGGAAATATTGAAGGTTCACATGAAGGATAAAGTTTTTGCTGACGATGTAGATACGGCGGTTCTTGCGCGGAGTACTCCCGGGCTTGTGGGTGCTGATCTCGAAAATCTCGTGAATGAGGGCGCGTTACTGGCGGCTCGCAGAGGCCACGAGAAAATCACAATGGAAGACCTTGAAGAGGGAATAGAGAGAGTCATGGCCGGGCCTGAGCGGAAAAGCAGAATCCTCAACGAGCGCGAACGGAAAATTATCGCATATCATGAAACGGGACATGCGATAGTCGCAAAAATTCTCCCCGGCTCTGACCCTGTTCACAAAATTTCAATCATCCCACGAGGCCACGCGGCTTTAGGCTACACATTGCAGGTGCCGGAGGAAGACAGATTCCTCATCTCAAAAAATGAACTCATGAACCGAATATCTATCCTCCTCAGCGGAAGAGTCAGCGAGGAAATTGTGTTCAATGACGTTACCAGCGGTGCGGCCAATGACCTTGAGAGAGCAACGCAGACAGCCCGCCAGATGGTTACTCAGTTAGGCATGAGCGAGACAATCGGACTGGTGAAACTCGGCAATAAGCGCGAGGAAATTTTCTTAGGGCGCGACATTTCGGAGGATCGGAATTACAGCGAGCAGATAGCGTATCAGATTGACAAGGAAGTGAAAGCAATAATCGATACATGCTACGAGACCGCAAAAGAAATTCTGACTTCACGCCGTGCATTGATGGACAAGATAGCCGGAGTCCTTCTTGAACGTGAAGTGATTGACGCGGAAGAGTTCGACAGGCTCATGAATGAGGAAACATCGCCGGACATACTCAGCAAGGAGGAAAATATCAGCCCCGCAAAAGATGATACCCCCTCCGATTCACCCTCACAGCCTCAGAATGTATCAGACAGCCCGGAAAAAGTATCAGACATTCCCGAAATCCCCGAAACTAGGGTAGACACACTCCCAAAAACGGGGCGGGATTTTATCGCATAGCTTGACGGCTGAAAGTTAATCGGCAATAATTAGCGTGTTTGCGTTGGGATGTCGTCCAAGGGCAGGACGCGGGACTTTGGATCCTGTAATGATGGTTCGAATCCATCCATCCCAGCCACACGACAAATAATAGAGGTGATGCATGTCATGAGTAAACTCTGCGTTCTAGTCATGGCCGCCGGAAAAGGCACACGAATGAAGAGCGCAACACCTAAAGTTTTACAGCCAGTGCTTGACCGTCCTATTATCGACTATGTTATACTCAGCGCATTATCAGCCGGAATCACTCAGGAAGATTTAGCGGTTCTTGTAGGTTCAGGCGGTGAGCTTGTCGAATCACACATTACAGAAAATTTCCCGAACGTAAAAATCATATGGCAGCATGAACAGCTAGGCACAGGCCATGCGGTGAAGACAGCCCGCGAATTTTGGTCAGCCTATGAGACTCTCATTGTCCTTAACGGAGACCTGCCCATGATGAAGCCTGAGAGCCTGAAGCGTTTAATCGCCTCAGCCGGGGAAAATGACTGCTCTGTGATAACGTTCGAGGCAGAAAACCCCGGTGCTTACGGCAGAATAATACGCGGGGAAAACTCGGTCTCAATTGTCGAATACAAAGACGCTTCCCCGGAACAGCGCGAAATTCACGAGGTCAACGCAGGATGTTACGCCTTCAATGTGAAATCACTTCTCGGAATCATAGACTCAATCACAAACAGCAACGCACAGCACGAATACTACATCACGGACGCATTAGCCCTCATGAATGACGCGGGAATGTCAACAGGAGCGTTCATCATGCCGGAGTCCGAAATGCAGGGCGTGAACACTCAGGAGGAATTAGCCCGGGTATCACGTGAAATGCGGCGTGAGATTCTGACTCACTGGATGAGCGAGGGAGTCCGAATCGCTGACCCTGACACGGTGTATATTTCTGCGGACGCTGAATTGTCGCATGACGCAGCAATAATGCCGAACGTGCAAATTTACGGGCGTACGAAAATCGGCGCAGGGTCTGTAATCGGCTCAGGCTCAATCCTCACGAACGCCCAAATCGGCGAAAATGTACACGTAATAGCCTATGCGGTAATCGAGAACAGTACACTCAAGAACAACACAAAGGCCGGGCCATTCTGCTACATTCGGGATAATACATGCCTTGAGGAAAACTCTTTCGCGGGGAAATTCGTTGAGCTGAAAAATTCGCGTATCGGAGAAGGCTCAAAAGTCCCGCACCTGTCATACATGGGAGACGCGACACTCGGCCATGATGTGAATATCGGCGCGGGTAGCATTACCTGTAACTATGACGGCATGAGGAAAAACAAGACAGTAATCGGCGATGAGTGCTTTATCGGATCAAATACAATGTTTGTGGCACCTGTTGAAGTCGGAGACAGGTCAACGACAGCGGCAGGCTCTGTGATTACGCAGAGAGTGCCGGAAAATTCACTAGGGGTAGGGAGGGCGAGACAGAAGAATATTGCGGACTGGTCATTGTTCAATCACCATCACCACAAGACTACAACGGAAGGGGATAAGTAATCATGCCCAGAGGAAACGGCCTCAAAATCATATCAGGAAACGCGCACCCTGAGTTCGCGCAGAAAGTGAGCGAGGAACTTGGAGTCCCGATTGCGGACGTAAAGAGCTTCAAGTTTTCGGACGGCGAGACGGGAATCAGATTCGGCGAAAGCGTGAGGGGCGCGGATGTCTTCATCATACAGCCGACATGCTGCCCGACAAATGAGCGAATAATGAATTTGCTGATAATGGCGGACGCTGTGAAGAGGGCCTCGGCGAATTATGTGAACGCTGTTATTCCGTATTTCGGTTACTGTCGGCAGGACAGGAAAGCCAAGCCCAGAGAGCCAATTACGGCGAAACTTGTCGCGAATCTCATCATGCACGGAGGAATAGACCGTGTAATAACGGCGGATCTTCACGCGGGGCAGATACAGGGATTCTTTGACATACCTGTGGATCATCTGACGGCCATGAATCTTTTCGCGGATTACTTCCGGGAATTTCTTGCTGACGACCTGAAGGCGGGAAATGTCGTAGTAGTTTCGCCTGACGTGGGCGGAGTTGCGCGGGCGAGAAAATTTGCGGTGAAACTCGATGTTGATATAGCGATTGTGGACAAGAGACGCTCCCATGACGTTGCGAATCAGTCTGAGGTTATGGACATTGTCGGGAACGTGAAAGGACGCACGGCGATTCTTGTTGATGACATTATCGACACGGCCGGGACTATATGCCATGCCGCTGACGGATTGATGGAGCGCGGGTGCAAGAGGGTATTTGCGTGCGCGACACATGCGGTTCTTTCGGGGAAGGCGATGGAATACATCAGCGAGTCCGCGATAGAGAGGCTGATATTCTCTGACACGATACCATTGACGGAGGAGAAGAGGACGGACAAGATATTGCAGCTGTCGATAGCTCCTGCGTTTGCTGAGGCGATAAGGCGGGTGCATGAGGAGCTGCCGTTGAGTCAGATGTTTGAATGAGGATATAGAGAAGATTACGCCCCCGGTGAAAGTGCCGGGGGTAATTTTTTGCGCGTATGTAAAAATTTATGTGATTAATTTATGGAAATTCAG
This sequence comes from Synergistaceae bacterium, assembly GCA_017540085.1. Classification (NCBI taxonomy): domain Bacteria; kingdom Thermotogati; phylum Synergistota; class Synergistia; order Synergistales; family Synergistaceae; species Synergistaceae bacterium. The sequence goes on from JAFYBQ010000009.1 coordinate 36,432, forward strand.
AGATAAAAATATGGGTAAAACAACACTATGCTATAATATTTGCTGTCTAAAGTTCATATTAAGCACCCGATTATTCTCATGTAGTCTAATTATTCGTCTTGTCCGTTGCTTATTATAGCATAGCGCAAGACGTGTGATTGTTAGTTGTGTGCTTTTGCTCTTGCGCCGGGTAGTTTTCTTCGTGAAGGGGGCTGTTTGGCGCAACGTTTTGTACTTTGGGAAGGAGGCGTTAATGAAGAGAGTCGCGTTTTTAGTGCTGTTGTCGCTTTTGTTCAGGCTTGGGAGTCCGATTGTGTAATTGTAGGTGCGGCTGTGGCGGGGGCTACTGCTGCTATCTCTGGTAAAAAAGAAAAATAGGGAGGTAATAATCATGCTGAAAAGGTCAAAAAAAGTTGCGCTGCTTGCGGTGTGCGTAATGGTGTTCGGAGTTGTTCAGCCTGCGTTCGCGTGGGGAAATCGTACAGGCTCGCGGGAAGGTGATGCGGTTGCATACGGCGCGGGTGCCGGGACAGCTGCGGCAATAGGGGCGGCGGCTCTAATATTCTTCACGGGCGGCCTTGCGACTCCTTTTGTGGTTGGTGCTGCTGCTGTGGCTGGAGTTGCCGGAGCGGCCGGGGGAGCGTATTACGGTTACAACGTTGAAGAAAAATCGCTCGCAAAAGATACGGGTGTCTTGGTTGGAGCTGGCGCATTTGGTGCGGGCGCGGGGGTCGTGGCGGGAGCTGCTGCTGCTGCTGCTGCTGGCGGTGTTGTGGCGGGCGGTGGAGCTGTTGCCGGAGGAGCTGCTACGGGAGGTGCCGGTGCCACTGTTACAATCGGGAAGATCGGTTTAGGAACTGCTGCTATCGGCGGTACTGGCGGTGTTGTTGCGAGTCAGCAGAAATCTTCAAGTAATGGCTACTCTCATACACCGATTAACGGACACGGTGGAACGTGGGCAGGCGAACGCGGAAATTCAAACTGGATTATGGACGAAAATACTGTACCTGCAAACAAGCTCTATAATCCCGAAAAACTTACATGGAACGAAATCAACGCAAAGTACAGGAACGACATCAAGAATATTCCTTACAAGAACGGAGAGCCGGACTTCTCTGCGGTGTCAGTCGGCACTGTAAAGATAAACAACTTCACACGCAGCCGTCCGGATAATTTCAGGAATGCCGATAAAATTTTTGCCGACAAGCTCAACGGAGAGAACAATTTGAATCTTTCAGCAAAAGATATAGCACAGTTCCGAAAAGATAACAATCTCACATGGCACGAACGCTCAGACATGGGGACAATGGATCTAGTTCCGAGAGAATATCATTCCTTGCCTCATTCAGGCGGGATCTCAAACGTCAACAAGTAAGACTGTAAATATTTTTGCCTTCGGACAAAACACCGGGGCAATTTTTTTCCCCGTCAACAAAAAATCCCCCGCCATTCACGACAGGGGACTCAATTTCTCACACAGCAGGACTCGCCCGGCCCTTCATGTATTGCACAGTGAAGACGAATCCCACAAGCATTAACCCGATAAGGTCGCTCACAATTCCAGGCACAAGCATACTCAGTCCACCCGCGCAGATTATCACCCTCATGATGATATTCATCCGCCCGAAAAGATACCCGTTCAGGCTCGCCACAACCCCGAAAATCCCAAGAAGAGCCGTCGCGCATATCAGCACGATCTCAAGCCCGACAAGTATATTCGTCAGCACTGCCCCCGCGCCCGTTATCGCGATTATCGGCTGTACGTTCTCGAACAGCATCGCAGGTGTGAACGCGAATATATACGGCACAATGAACGCCCCTATCGCCAGCTTTGTCGCGTTGAAGGCAGTCCTCATCGGGGGAGCTTTCGCGATCGCAGAGCCAGCGTAAGCCGCCAAAGCTACAGGCGGTGTGATGTCCGCAACTATCCCGAAATAGAACACAAAGAAGTGTGCGCAGATTTTCTCTATCCCTATCGCAGGAGCCATCAGAATCGGGGCGCATGTCGCCGCCATTATGCAGTAGTTTGCCGTCGTAGGCACTCCCATTCCCAGAATTACACAGCATATCATTGTGAGTACGAGCGCGATAAACGCATGTCCGCCCGATACGTTTACTACCATTGTGATTAATTCTGACGCAAGCCCCGTTGACGTTATGCACCCTGCAACAAGCCCGGCCATAGCACACGCAACTGCTACCGTTATTGTTCCGCGCCCGCCTGCCTCTAATGCGTCAATGATTTTTCGCGGGGTGATTCGTTCGTCCTTGTTCAGCAATCCCACAAGAATCGCAAAACCTATCGCAATGGCCGCTGAAAACTGCATAGTGTAAATATTCATCGACACCATCACAACGAGAATGATTAACGGCAGGAGCAGATATATTTTCGGCAGAAGGGAAAGTACACGGGGTAATTCTTCTTTCGGGATTCCCTTCAGGCCGAGTTTCTTTGCCTCTAGGTGAACAGCGATATATATTCCCGCAAAGTATAAAACCGCCGGCAATATCGCTTTCAGTGCGACCTGTGAATAGGGTATGCCCATGTATTCGGCCATGAGGAACGCCGCCGCGCCCATTATCGGAGGCATTATCTGTCCGCCCGTTGACGCTGCTGCCTCGACTGCCCCGGCAAATTCCGGCCTGTACCCCGTGCGTTTCATCATGGGAATCGTAACGCTTCCTGTTGTTACTGTGTTTCCGACTGATGAGCCTGATACCATTCCGCAAAGTGCTGACGAAATCACCGCAACTTTCGCAGGCCCTCCCGCGCTCGCTCCTGCTATGGCGTTGGCCAAGTTTATGAAGAACGTAGAAATCCCGGTGCGCTCCAAGAATGCCCCGAAAATGATAAACACAACAATATATTTCGCGCAGACCTCAATAGGCGTACTTCTGAGGCCGTCCCCTGTCGAGTAAAACAAATCGTAGATGACTTTCCCGAATCTTACTGTCGAGAACGCATAGAACATTAACGCCCCGACAACGCAAAGTATTGGGATTCCCACGCACCTCCGGCACAGTTCCATAGCCGACAAAATCGCCATCACCGCAAGAGTTACCATCATCATATAATTCGGGTTACGGGGACTCGTTACACGGAGCGCAAGTTTTATGATGCTCTCGGCGTTGAATGCAAAGTAGAAAAACGGTATAGCCCCGGCAAGCATTAATATTATGTCGTAGAACGGTATCGAGTTCACGCGGGGAGTCGTGTCGAACGTCAGCGGGATTGAAAGTGAGTCGCTTATTCCCGGCTTCAGAGTCCCGGATGATTTTCGTATCGGGTAATGAAGGTAGCCGAGAATTATTATCAGTCCGAGAAAGACATTCAGCCGTATTTCAGGCATGGCCGTGCTGAAGAGAGTAACATATATGCAGTACAGCGAGAACAAAGCCGACAGCCACCGCACAATAACGCCCGGAGTCCCTTCCCATATTCTGACGTTGGACTCGCGGTCATACTTTTTCATTACTGCGTCAACATCTGCCTCCATTTGTGCTATGTCTTCACGTGTAATTTCATCGCTCATGAAAATTCCTCCTTTTGTTGTTATATCTCCCTTAATCCCTCTTGGCGGGTTCACCCCCCTTCCGCTTGCGCTCCCTCCCCCCTTGGCAGGTCTACCCCCCTTCCGCTGTCGCTCCCTCCCCCCTTGACAGGGGGGACAAGAGACTCGCGCCCATGTTCTTGCCTCCCCTGCGTAAGGGGAGGTGCCTGAAAGGCGGTGGGGTTGCTAACGGAGGGATCGCAGGCCGGAGGGGGCGCCGCGGGGTCGCAAGGAGCAAAGATTAACAAAAAACGGCCGCAACTCCTTAAAGCCGCAGCCGCGAATTTTCTGTTTTACGGGAAATTATTTCCCCGCTACTTTGATGTCATGCTCGCCGAAATATTTCACCGCGCCTTTGTGGTAGGGGACTGCCGTATACGATGCCGCGAATGTCATATCAAGCTCCGCGCCCTTTGCGTGTGCCTTCGTGATTTCGTCCTTGTTGTCGAACACTCCGCACAGGAAGTTATACACGTCAGCTTCTGAGACATCATCACGGGCGATTACGACAGCTCCGACAGCTACCGTTACTGTGTCGCTGTCCGTGCCGTAAACATCTTTCTTGATGACGTTCATGCTGTAGTAGGGCGATTTCGCGATAAGCGCGAGTACATGCTCATCATCGAACCCGACAAGGTAGACCTTCTTTGTCGCCGCGAGTGAGGTTACCGCTGTCGTTGGCGCACCCGCTACGATAAATGCCGCGTCAATTTTCCCGTCCTGCAGTGCCTCAACAGAGTCGCCGAATGACTGGTACGTCGGCTTAATGTCCTTGTCGACATCGAGTCCGTACGCCTCAAGAACATCTACCGCGTTGAAGTAGACCCCTGACCCTGCCGCGCCGACTGATACATTTTTCCCCTTCAGATCGGCCACTGTCTTTATTGACGGGTCAAGCGTTACTATCTGTACCTGCTCCATGTAGAGATTCGCCACCGTCGAGAAGTTTGTGATTTTCTCCTCGAACAGGCGCGTACCCTTGTAGGCGTATGCTCCTACGTCTGACTGTACAAAGCCTAACTGCGCGTCCCCGTTGTCCATAGCCTCGATATTAGCCTTTGACCCACCGGAAGTTATTGCCGTGATTGTCGTTGATGTCTTCTCGCCGACTTTGCCCGCAAGGACTCCGCCGAAACCGTAATACGTTCCCTGTGCGCCGCCGGTCGTGAACACAAGTTTTGTCCCGCCCGGCATACCGTCAGCAAACGCACAGCCCGCGAACATCATCAGAACTGCGAACGCCGCAAAAATTTTCCTCATTATGATTCCCTCCTATTTCTTTTTGCCTGACACAAGGATTCCCTTTTCGCCGAGATACTTCACTGCGCCGGGGTGATAGGGGACTGCCGGATAGCCCGCCGCTTTCTTGAGGCTGAGAGAATTTGCGCGGGGCGTAACTTTCTTCAGGCCGTCAATGTTCTCGAATATCCCGTACATGAAGTTGTACACGTCATTTGCTTTCACGTCATCACGGGCGACAATTACCGCATTCACCGCAACCGTAACTTCATCCTCATCAGTGCCGTATATTGACTTGGCTATATCGCACTTGTTGTAGTAGGGGCATTTGGCGATTAAGTCCATGATGTGCCTGTCGTCAAAGCTGACGAGGTTAATTTTTCCGGCTTTAGCAAGCTCGCTGACAGCAGGAGTCGGAGTCCCGGCAACGATAAAAGCCGCGTCAATCTGTCCGGCTTTGAGAGCTTCTACAGAATTGCCGAATGACTCATACACCGGATTGATGTCCGAGTCAACGTCCATCCCGTAAGCCGCGAAAACGTCAACCGCGTTGAAGTATGTCCCGGAGCCTTCCTCGCCTATTGAAACAGTTTTGCCCCGGAGTTGTTCTATGCTGTTGATTTTGGGATTGAGCGTTACTATCTGAACCGGCTCAGGATAAAGCACGGCGACTGTCGAGAAGTTGTCCATTTTCGTATTGAAGAGCCTTGTACCGCGTGAGGCGTAAAATCCTACGTCTGTCTGCGTGAAGGCAAGATTGGCGTAATTCATGTAGACCGCTTCAACGTTCGTCATCGCACCGCTTGATGTGGCTATGCGTATCTGCGTTGTTGTCGCCCTGCTAACTGCCTCCGCAAGCACCGTGCCGAATGCGAAATACTCGCCCTGCTCGCCGCCTGTCGCAAATATCAGCTGTGTACCGTCCTTGTACGGCCCGCTGAGGGGCATTCCGCCGTCAGCAGAAAAAGCCGGGACACTGAGAGCCAGTGCCAGAATTACAGCAAGAGAAAATATTTTCCTCATAATGCTACAACCTCCTGAAAAATTTTTGGATTGTCCGAATATTTTATCACGCTGAGGAATTTTTACTCCCCGCGTAAAACTCTCTTGTACCCACCCGGCCCGTAATCAATACACCTTTTCACGCGGCTGATTGTCGCTGTACCTGCACCCGTAAGCCTCATGATTTCAGGGTACGTTTTCGACTCGCTCAATAATCTTGCGACCTCTAAGCGTTGGGACATTGCGCGGATTTCCCCCGGCGAGGCTATATCATCGAGAAAAGCGCGGACGCTCTCAGGGTCATTCAGCACAGCAAACGCCCGGCACAAATTCAGCGTTAAATCATTCTGCTGACTCTCTGTCATTGTCGGCGGCCTCCGGGATTTTTGCGCTGTCGTTTCCGGCCATGTGTATGACTCTCTGCGGGTAGGGTATATCGATTCCCTCACGCTTGAATACAGCTGCTATATGATGCCTCATGTCGCTTGATATTTTTGCGCCCGATCCTTTTCTCAGCTCGAACCAGTAATATATCTCAAATTCGAGTCCGTCATCCCCGAAATTCTTGAAGATAACAAACGGCGCAGGATTCTTCAGAACGTTTGAATGCCCGCCCGCAACGTCAAGCAATATTTTCTCAACCTTCCGCGAGTCTGCGTCATATGACACGCTGACCTTCAGAATTTCGCGCTTCTTTATGTCTGAGCCTGTCCAGTTTGTTACGGTATTCTCAAGAAAATAACGGTTGGGCAATACAACGTCGAGTCCGTCCCATGTCTTTATAGTTGTTGACCGTGAGCCGATGTCCTCAACGACTCCCTGAGTCCCGGCAACCTCCACAATGTCATTCACCTTGAAGGGGCGCGAGAATATCACGATGAAGCCGCTTATGAGGTTGTTGAAGATATTTTGCATTCCGAAACCTATACCGACCGCAATAGCTCCGCCCATGAACGCGAACGCAGTCAAAGGAATGTCAACGATATTCAGGGCAATCAATGCGAACGCTATCCACAATATATAGAACGTTATGCGCTGAATCGCATTCGCCGCGGTTATGCTGGCCTTTGCGCGTTTCATTATCCGGCGTTTTATCCATCTGCTGCCCCATGAGCTGAGGAAGAAACTTGAGAGCAATACAGCAACAGCTATCGTTAGTTTGCTGACTGTTACGGAATATCCTTCGCCCTGCCATAATTCCGTGTTCAGGAAATTCATAACGGTCTCTTTGCTGAACTCGCTTACTTTCTCGGCGAGGCGTACCGCGCTCATTTTGTCGCTTGCCTCATCATATAGCCTCTGATAGTAGAAAACCATACGGGGAATCAGCAGCCCGTATATTTCGAATATGTCCGAAATAATTTTGCGCCTGTTGCTGACGACCTGAAGAAGATTCTGCTGAACGATTCCCGTAATGCCCTCCGCATTTGCCTGAGCCTGCGCGGAATTTACATCGCGGATCATTGCATTCTCCATCGAGCGCACTCCGTCAAGCTGCCTCTGTAATTCTGCGATTCTTGTCTGAGACTCCTCGCGTATCCTCCATATTTCCTCGCCTGCTGCTGTGTCGTTGAAGAGCTTGTATCTTTTGCGCCAGACTTCCTGAAGCTCGCGTATAAATGCTGCTTCCTCATTGAGCATTGTTATCATGTATTCCCAGTAACGGACTCTAACGCTCCTTGCCATGTATGAGGCTGAAGCGTTCGTGAGAATGTTTACGTCAGCAGAACCGAGAGTAACCCTTGCGCGTTTTAGCGATGAATTTGCAGAGTCCAAAGCCTTGCGAGCCTCGCTCATTTCCGTGCTTAATTCTTTGAGTCTGGCGTTCAGTTTCTCAATGTTGGATTCTAATAACGACTGCGGGAATGACAGTTTGCCCTGCATATCGGAAAGCCGTCTCCTTAGCCGCAAAATCGCCGAGATGTTAGCCTCAAAAAATTTCATCTGCTCGCGAACCTGAAGCCGGGTTAATGCAGCGTCTATTCGTGCGTTCTCAAGCATAATTATATGAGTGTGAGGAAATTCGAGAGCCTCGCCGCCTTCTTGGGCTGCTTTGAGCTGTTTTCGGAGTGATGATGCTTCTGCGAGGTCTAATTTTAGCTTGCTGACTTTCGACTGCAAATAGAACACCTGAACATCGAGTCCGCGTGAGACTTTTGAGATTTCCTGCCGTAAATTGTCGCTTGCGTTTATGTCGGGTGAGGCGATATTCGCGAGGATTGATATATCATTTGAGTCTGGCTGGCGGACTGTCTGACCCTGAACGAGTCCGAGATAGGCGGAATATGCCGTGATTAATTCTGAGACGATATTCGCGTGAATCTCTCTTTGTTCGGGAGTGTAGCCCCATGCGGCCATGTCATCGGAGAGAGTCTGACTCATCGCTTCAAGCTCATGAATGCGGTTTGTGATGTCTGAGCTTGTGAGTCTCATATCGGCAAGCTCGGCTTCAGCTGTGTCCCTGAGTTTTGAGATGTCCGCGCTGATTTCGTTTTTGATTCTTGTAACGTAATCGGCGGCCATTTCGTTTTCTTCCGCGCCGTAAAAAACTGATGGAGCTATCGTAATTATGAGAAGTGAGAACAATAACAGCAATAATTTTCTGTGCAAGATGATTCCTCCTTTAATGATTGGGAAAATTTGCAGTGATTATAGCTTAATATGTTATATACTTATCGCACCCAATCAAAAATTTTTCAGAAGGAGCAATTACTATCATGAAGAAAAAAGTATTTGCGCTTGTTTCAGCCATAGTGATAATTGTCATTATGGTAATCACACAGCAGAATCGCGGCTCGGCTGTAATGGGTTCGGGGACTGCTGACGGTTTCGGCGGACCGGGGGCGATCTCCGTAACAATTACCCTCAAAGACGGCAAAATCTCCGACGTAAAAGCCGACGGCCCGAAAGAGACTCCCGGCATAGGCTCTGTAGCTGTCGAGAAAATGCCCGGCGAAATGGTTGCGGGAAACACAATCAACGTTGACGGCGTTTCAGGGGCGACAGTAACATCAACAGGAATCCTCAAAGCGGCAGAGTCAGCCCTCAAAGCGGCGGGCGTGAATCCTGCTGATTTCATGGGTGCCTCATCAGCAAAGGCCGAGGATAAGACATATGATGCTGATGTTGTCATCGTTGGCGCGGGCGGTGCGGGAATGATTGCGGCGATTACTGCGGCGGACGCGGGGAAAAAAGTCGTCCTCATTGAGAAGCAGGCCATGACGGGCGGGAACTCTGTGCGGGCTTCCGGCGGAATGAACGCGGCTCATACCCCTGAGCAGAACAGCAACAAATTCACGGAGGATGCCGGAGTCGAGAAGACTCTAAAGAATGCCGCAGACAAATGGAAAGACCATCCCGCAATCACAAAACTTGCTGAGGCCGTCAAAAAAGAATGGGACGCATACAAAGCGAATCCCGACGGATATTTTGACCGCTCCGAATTAATGCAGCTCGATACTCTCATAGGCGGACACGGAATCAATAATCCCGAACTCGTGAAGACTCTCGCCGACAACACAGCAGACGCTATAGCATGGCTGAAGACGGTAAATATTGACTTGTCATCTGTAGGTTTTGCGGGGGCGGCATCAGTCAAACGAATCCACAGGCCGTTGAACGAGCAGAAGAAAGTTGTTTCTGTCGGCGGCTATATGGTTCCGAGACTTGAAGCGGCCTGCAAATCACGCAAGAACATCACAATGTTAATGGAGACGACCGCGAAATCAATCATGACCGACAAAGACGGCAAAATCTCAGGCATTGAGGCAGAAAGCAAAGGCGCGAAAATCACCGTGAACGCAAAGGCCGTAATTCTTGCGACAGGGGGATTCGGCGCGAACCTGAAGATGGTAGCGAGACTCAATCCCGCGCTTGAAGGTTTCATGACAACGAACGCACCCGGCATTAACGGCGAGGGAATCGTAATGGCTCAGGAACTCGGAGCGGCTACGGTTGACATGAAGCAGATTCAGATTCACCCTACAGTGCAGTATGACTCATCGAATCTCATTACGGAAGGTTTGCGCGGGGACGGTGCTATTCTCGTCAACACGAACGGAAAGAGATTCGTTGATGAAGTTCTTGCGCGTGATGTTGTCTCAAAGGCAGAAATCGAGCAGCCTAACTCATTCGCTTACCTGATAATAGATCAGAAAATGGCTGATGAGTCGCTTCTCATTCAGGGATATATCGCAAAGGGTTATTCATTTAAGGGCGACACATACGAGGCATTAGCAAAGGAGATAAATATTCCTGCTGATGTTTTCGCAAAGACAATGGCCGATTGGAACAGCTACGTAACGGCGAGGAAAGATCCTGATTTTGGGCGCACGAGCTTTATGAATCCTCTCGACAAAGCACCGTATTACGCGATAAAGGTAACGCCGGGAATCCATCACACGATGGGCGGACTGAAGATTGACACGAGGACTCGCGTTCTCCGTGCTGACGGCTCAGTGATTGAGGGCTTGTATGCGGCCGGAGAAGTTACGGGGGGCGTTCACGGCGGTAACAGACTCGGAGGCACTGCGGTGTCAGATTTTGTTGTGTTCGGGAGAATCGCCGGGCAGGAAGCCGCGAAATTCTAGCGCAGATTCATTTTCACATGGCCGGGTCTCTTTCGGGGGACTCGGTTTTTGTTTGCTGATATAATCTCGGCAATTCCAAAATCAAACGAGGGGGAAAAATTTAATGCCTCTGCACATAATCACAGAAGCCGAACGCTGTCTACAGTGCAAAAATCCCATGTGCCAGAAAGGATGCCCTGTTCACACTCCGATCCCGCAGGTGATACTGCTATTCAGGGAACACAAACTCATGGAGGCCGGAGAAATTCTTTTCCGCAACAATCCTCTGTCGCTCGTCTGCTCTATGGTCTGCAACCACGCAAATCAGTGCGCCGGAAACTGTATCAGGGGACGAAAGGACAGCCCCGTTCATTTCTCCAGCATTGAGACGTATATCTCCGACATGTATTTAGACCGTATGCCCGTCTCGGCACCGTCAGCGCAAAACGGGAAGCATGTCGCCGTAATCGGTGCAGGCCCGGCGGGGATTACTGTAGCTGTGATTCTCGCGCATGAGGGATACAGGGTAACAATTTTCGAGTGGAAAAGCAAAATCGGCGGCGTAATGCAGTATGGGATTCCTGAGTTCAGATTGCAGAAATCCATTCTTGACCGCTACGAGTCCCGGCTTGAAGAAATGGGAATACAAATCAGGCTGAATGCGACAATCGGAAGTATATTGATGATTGATGACTTGTTTCGCGACGGCTACGACTCTGTTTTTGTCGGGACAGGGGCGGAAAGGCCGCGAACGTTAGGGATTAGGGGCGAGAGTCTCGGAAATGTTCACTTTGCGATGAATTACCTTGCCAACCCTAAAGCCCATCACCTTGGGGATCATGTCGCTGTTATTGGCGTGGGTAATGCGGCAATGGACGTAGCCCGCACAGCCCTGCGGAACGGCACGAAATCCGTAACACTCTACGCAATGGGAAAAGAGATAGCGGCAAGCTCAAGCGAGGTGGCATACGCAGAACTTGACGGAGCAGAAATTGAGACGGGAATGCAGGTTCAGGAGATCACAGAAAGAGGGCCGGTCTTCTGCCGGACGATTTACGGCGAAAATGATGAGATTATCGGCCATGAGGATGAGCGGATTCAGGTTGACGCGGACTCGACTATCATCTCAATCAGCCAGATACCCCGCGGGAAATTGGTACGCACAACAAGCGGACTCACTGCCGCAGAAAATGGACTCTTGATTGTTGACGAGAATTATATGACGACAAGGGAAGGAGTTTTTGCGGCGGGCGATGTTGTTACTGGGGCAAAGACTGTAGTACATGCTGTTGAAGGCGCAAAGAAGGCAGCTGAGTCGATGATGAAATACATGAACGGCGAACTGAAGCAGAAGAGTGATACTACGTCAGAACAGTAACAGGACTCCCGGTCTGAAACATGGCCGGGAAATTTTTTCATTGACACAGCGGAATCATTTTGCATATAATCCCGGAAGCTCTATATCCCAATGAAAGAAGTGATATTTTATGCTGACATACAGAATTACTACAGGCAATATTACGCATGAAAGTCTGCGTGTTTTATGTTATAGGGGAGGGTAAAAACCTCAGAAAACGCAGCCCTCTCACGAAGGGAGGTGATTAGCGTGAAAGCATTAATCCTCGCGGCGGGACTCGGAACAAGACTGCGCCCAATCACAGACACCCGCCCAAAATGTATGGCAGAAGTGAACGGTATCAAGATTATTGACCGTCAGCTCTCAAACCTTCAGGCAAACGGACTCAGCGACATATACATGATTTCCGGCTACAAGTCAGAAATTCTTTCAGCACACATCAATGACAGATGGCCTTCTGTCCGCGTAATCACTAACAGAGACTATGACCGCACAAATAATATGTACTCGCTTTTCCTCGCACGTGAATTTCTTGACGGAAGCAATTTCCTTCTCATGAATGGAGATGTTTATTTTGACGCGGGAATAACAGCCGGGCTTCTCTCCTGCGGCCATGAAGACGCAATAGCCTGCGACAAATCACAGTACCTAGAAGAGTCCATGAAGGTTATTTACGACGGCAGGAAAATAACCCACATCAGCAAGACAATCACCCCGGAGGAATATTACGCGGTTTCGATTGATGTCTACAAGATTTCGGCGCGTACATCATCATTGCTTTTCAGGAAAGCGGAAGAAACAATAAAGGTCCGCGGCGATGTAAATTCATGGACGGAGAAAGCTCTTGATGAAATTTTCCCGGACTCAGACTTTCAGCCGTATGTGATTCATGATAGATGGTACGAAATCGACAGCCTTCAGGATTTGGAGAAAGCCTCAGAGATTTTCAGGGGGGACTCGCTGTGAAAAGCCTGAAGGAAATAAAGCTGTTCATGCTCGACATGGACGGGACAATCTACCATGAGGACGAATTAATCCCCGGTGCGCTTGAATTTTTCGGACTCCTCAATGAGCACGGCATTCCCTATGTATTCATGACGAACAACTCATCACGGAGCAAAGCCGATTACGTCAGCAAACTAAACAGGCTCGGAATCAAAGCGGGCGTGAAGAACATAACATCATCGGCGGACGCTCTCATACGCTATCTCAGACGGCAGGGAGAAGGGCGGAATATTTACCTTGCAGGCACGGAGTCATTGAGGCGCGAGCTTTCCGGGGCGGGCTTCAGGATAATGCCGGAAGATTACCGGGGAAGCGATATAGATTTCGCGGTTCTTGGGTTCGACACGGAGCTTACTTACGGGAAAATTGCGGGGCTTTGCTACTATGTCAGCCGCGGTTATCCGTATGTTGCAACAAACTGCGATCTGAAATGCCCGGTCCGTGAGGGGAAATTCATTCCTGACTGCGGGGCCATCGCCGAAATGATAAGCCACGCCGCCGGAAGAATGCCCGTCTTTGTCGGAAAGCCTGACCGCGAAATGATTGACTCAGTCTCAGCAGAATGGAATATCCCAAACGAGTATATAGCCTGCATAGGCGACAGGTTATACACGGACATTGCAGCCGCTGTAAATGCCGGGGCGGTGTCGGTATGCGTTCTTACGGGCGAGGCTGACAGGGAAGAAATTTCTGCCTCAGAGATAAAGCCGGATTACTGTTTCGGGTCAATCATGAATGTTTATGAGGAGATACGCTGATGTTCTACGATGAGTTCAAAGCACCCGCGCTGATAAAAACAGGAAGCGGCATTCTCGGAAACATTGACGGCATTCTCAGGCACAGGCATTTATATTTCCCGGACAAGATTCTTATCACGCAGGAATATTTGTACGACATGTACAGGAAAACGCTTGATGAGAACTCTTTTACCCGCAAAATTTTCGTGCAGGGCGGAATAATTGACGAGGCCGACTCAGTCATAGAGCAGATAAAGGGCAGGGACGCTGTTATTCTCGCGTTCGGAGGGGGGAGCGTTCTCGACATCGTGAAATACTGCGCGTCAAAATGCGACATGCCGTATATCACCCTGCCTTCTGCGCTGTCAAATGACGCTGTATATTCATGCGTTGCCCGGCTCACTGCTGACGGGAAAAAAAGAAGCTACGCCGTTCAGCCTCCCATGGGAATAATTGTAGACTTGGACATAATCAGGAAGTCCCCGCTGAAACTGATATATGCCGGAGTCGGTGATCTTGTGTCAAATCTTTCCGCGCTTGACGACTGGCTACTCTCACACAAAGACACAGGCGAGGACATCAACGAGCTTGCGTTCATGCTGTCAAAAGAAGCTGTTATGCCTATGCTTGGCTATAAGTCAGACGATATTATGAGCGGTGATTTTCTGATGGATTTGGCTGACGGCCTCATAACGTCAGGGCTTGCGATGATAATATGCGGTTCAACAAGACCAAACAGCGGTGCCGAACACCTCATAAGCCACGCAATAGATGAGCATTTCCCGGAAAGGTCATCAATACACGGGCTTCAAGTAGCATGGGCGCATATGATAATAGAGAGGAATTACCGCGAAAATCCCAAGCAGTATGAGACTCTCAGCAGATTTTTCCGGGACTTGGGCATGAACAGAATACTTGACGAGTGCATATCATGGAGCGAGGACGAATTTTCCGGCCTTATACCCTACGCGCTAAAGATACGAAACAGATACACAGTCTTCAACACTCTTTAGGCCGCAACAAAACCGGGACTCCCGAAAAGGCTCACAGGAATCCCGGCAGCTTTTTTCCTGCCCCCCTTTGTGATTTTGCCGTGAAGAATTGCCGCTGCCCTTTTGCGTTTTGCGGTTGACGGGTAAAATTTGAGTCGTCAAAAACTTTTCACAGGAAGGAATTTTCACATGACGCTCAAAGAATTATCAGCAGGAAAATCAGCCGTCATTGAGACAGTCGGCGGTGAAGGCCATCTCCGTCAGCATTTGCTTGACATGGGAATAATCCCCGGCGCAAGAGTCAAAATGATTCGCCCCGCCCCTATGGGAGACCCGTTAGAGTTCAGGATTCACGACTACGAAATCACGCTCCGGGCAAAAGACGCTTCACGGATAACAATCACCCCGGCCAATGACACAGAGACAGCCACAAAACTCATTGACGCTTTCCACAGCATAGAACACCCCGGACTCGGCGAGGAAGGAAAATATCACGTCAAAGGAGAGTCCGAGCCTCTGCCGGAAGGGACGACATTAACATTCGCGCTTGCAGGGAATCAAAACTCCGGCAAGACGACTCTGTTCAACCAGCTCACGGGAGCTTCACAGAGAGTCGGAAATTTTCCCGGCGTTACTGTCGACCGCAAAGACGGAATTATACGCGGGCATCCTGATACCCTCATTACCGATTTGCCCGGCATTTATTCTATGTCCCCCTACAGCGGAGAGGAGATAGTCTCAAGAAATTTCATCCTCAACGAAAAGCCCAAAGCCATAATCAATATCGTTGACGCTACGAACATTGAGCGGAATTTGTACCTTACTGTTCAATTGCTCGAAATGCAGATACCGACAGTTGTAGCCCTTAACATGATGGACGAATTGAGCGGCAACGGCGGAACAGTCGACATAAACAGGATGGAGTCATTGCTGGGAGTCCCTGTCGTGCCGATTTCAGCCCTCAAGAATGAAGGCGTTGACGAACTCGTGAATCACGCTGTCCACATCGCAAAGTATCAGGAAAAGCCATCGCGCTATGATTTCTGCGATGAGAACGATCACGGCGGGGCGGTTCACCGGGCAATACATGCAATATCACACCTCATCAAAGATCACGCCGAACGCGCAAATATCCCCCTGAGATTCGCCGCAAGCAAAGTGATTGAGAATGACGAGCTGACATTAAAGCGTCTCAGTCTCGACACGAACGAGCGCGAAATGTTAGAGCATATTATTGTGCAGATGGAGCACGAGCGGGGATTAGACCGCCACGCGGCAATGGCTGATATGAGGTTCGCATTCATTGAGAAGGTCTGCGCCCAGTCCGTCAAGAAACCCAAGCAGAGCCGGGAACATCTCAGGAGTCAGAAGCTCGACAGCATTTTGACGGGGAAATATACGGCAATCCCTCTGTTTATTGCGGTCATGGCCGGAATTTTCTGGCTTACGTTCGAATACATCGGCGCATACTTTCAGGACGTGTTAGAGGAATGGATAGAGGCATTGACGGAACACGCAGACGAATTTTTGACGGCGATGGGAGTCAATGACGTTATTCACGGTTTTGTTATTGACGGAGTTTTTGCGGGTATCGGGAGCGTTCTGTCATTCCTGCCGATAATCGTAACGCTTTTCTTTTTCCTGTCGATTCTTGAGGACAGCGGATATACTGCGCGTGTAGCGTTCTTCATGGACAAGCTATTGCGGAAGATAGGACTCTCAGGGCGGAGCATTGTCCCGATGTTAATAGGTTTCGGCTGTACTGTCCCTGCTGTAATGTCAACAAGGACTCTTCCCAGTGAAAGAGACAGACGAATGACGATATTATTGACACCGTTCATGAGCTGCACGGCGAAATTGCCGATATACGCATTTTTTGTTGACGCATTTTTTGAGGAACACGAGGGGCTTATCATAACGGGATTATACGTTCTTGGAATCGTGATAGGGATTCTTGTGGCATTGCTGTACAAAAATACGCTGTTCAGGGGCGAGGCTGTGCCGTTCGTGATGGAGCTGCCTAATTACCGTATGCCCGGCGCGAGAAATGTAATCATGCTGATATGGCAGAAGGCAAAAGACTTCATTCAGCGGGCGTTCTCTGTGATATTCGTCGCAACGGTTGTGATATGGTTCCTGCAGACGTTCACGCCTCACTTCAGCTTCACGGCGAATCAGGACGAGAGCATTTTGGCGGCGGTTTCGGGGCTTCTTGTGCCTGTATTCGCTCCTTTAGGGTTAGGCGACTGGAGAATATGCACGTCATTAATCAGCGGATTTCTCGCAAAAGAAAGCGTAGTATCGACTCTCAATGTGCTTTTCGGGGATAATGTCAGCTCTGTATTGTCGTCAGTGTCGGCGGCCTCTCTGTTAGTGTTCAGCCTGTTGTACACACCATGTGCGGCGGCTGTAGCGTCAATACGGCGCGAGATGGGCGGAAAATGGGCGTTAGGCGTTGTGATCTGGCAGTGCGTGATAGCGTGGATTGCGGCCATGATTACGCGGTGGGTAATGCTTGCGGTGATGTAGTCAGAAAAATTCCGGGGCAGGTTTGCGCCTGATACCCCGGATTATTTGTCTCAGTATGCTATTTTGACTCCCGGGTCTGTCAAGTAAACTGTGTATGAGATTTTCTATGCCACTTTCGGAAAACGATCCGCGTATCTCACATAGAAGTGGCTTAACGCTTTTGACCAGTTGCTTATCGGCATTGTCCACTTGCGAGACGCATTCGACACCGC
>JAFYBQ010000010.1 GCA_017540085.1 Synergistaceae bacterium
GGCTAAAGCCGGAGGCTTGTAAAAGCCTTGACTGACTAGCCTTAGCGCAAGCTACGTTGCCTGCGAATATATAGTTACCTGCGAGCGTAAATCCTAACTTGCAGCTCTAAGGATTATGGTTAAAAGCTCTGAGAGGCAGGAACGGTGCTGTAATCGTATAAACCGCAGGACAACATTGGCGAAGGATTATAACTCTAGCGGGCGGAGGTCTGTTTCATGTTAGCAGATATAAAGCCCGCACGCTCTTGGGCGTTACAACAAGAAATAGGAGGTATGCGCCTCCTCCCCATAGCGAAAGCAAGGGGTATCCGGCGCAATTTTTTTGATGATGACGAAAATTTTTGCGGTGTTCGCGCTTTCTCTGTGCATAATTTCTCCGGCGTTTTCTGCTGACAAAATCTCGGTGGATTCGTCTGACTTTGTGCTTTTGTCTGAGGCTGTCCCGGATGCAATACTTGAGATCCGCTACTACTCAACGTATAACTTTGTGGGCAGCAGGATTCGCGGGTATGAACGCCCTGTAGCATATCTCACAAAGGCCGCGGCAAAGGCATTGCGTGAAGTGAGTGATGAGCTTGTCGCGAAAGGTTACAGGCTGAAGATTTTTGACGCATACAGGCCGCAGACGGCAGTGAATCATTTTGCGGAATGGGCGCAGAAAATTGATGACACGAAAATGAAGGAGTACTTTTACCCGGAGTTAGACAAGTCTGTGCTTTTCGAGCAGGACTATATCATGTACAAGTCCGGGCATAGTCGCGGAAGCACGGTTGATTTGACGCTGTTCGACATGAGTACGGAGCGAGAGTCAGACATGGGCGGGACGTTCGACTATTTCGGGGAGAAGTCGCACCCTGACTACAAGGGAATCACGCCGAGACAGTACAGCAATCGTATGATTCTCCGCGAGGCCATGACAAAGCACGGGTTCAAGCCGCTTTATTCAGAGTGGTGGCACTTCACGCTTGAGAATGAGCCGTACCCCGACACGTATTTTGATTTCCCGGTGAAGTAACAAGAAAAATTTTCTCCTGCATATCTCGGTCATGATGTGCAGGAATTTTTTTGACAAGGAGCAATAAATCCAATGAAATTTTCAGGTTTTAAGATGGCCGTGTGTGTTCTTGCGGTCATGATGGCGGTAGCTCTCCCTTTGCCGGCAATGTCGGCGGAGACAGTAACAGGCGGTTATACTACTGCCAGCGGGGACAATTACACACTCATCAAAGGCGTGTTCTTTTTTCCGTCAGCAGTCGCAAATACAGATGACGATCTGATAGATATTCCGGCGAGATTCTTTTACTCTGACGGATTTTTCGCGGAAGCCCCTTACACGTATAACGCTCATCTCGCTACAGCCTCAATTTGTATGGCAATGTCGGGTTTCTACTCCAACGAGGGCGATTACCCCGAAAAGCGCAGGAACATCGTAAACTACATGGCGGAAATCGGAGTCGCAAGTGAGGACATATACTCGAACCGCTACAGCATGATAAAGCCGCAGGCCGACTCAATCGGCGTAACAATCGGAATGAAGGAGCTTTCAGACGGAAGAGTCCTTATCCCTGTTGCTATTCGCGGGTCAAATTACGAGCTTGAATGGGTCAGCAACGTTACATTAGGCAAGACCGGAGAAGCTCAGGGATTCGGCGAGGCGGCCCGAAAAGTTTTCGGCGAGGTGAAGAGATACATTGCGCGGAAAAATTTGCAGGACGAAATCGCAAGCGGTGATGTGGTATTCTGGGTTGCGGGATATTCACGCGCCGGAGCTGCTACTAACCTGACGGCAAAACGCCTCGTTGATGAGTATTCAGCGGCGGGGAACAAAATTTTTGCTTACGGCCTCGAACCTGCCGTAGGAGGATTTGCGGGTGAGGAAAAATCCGGCTCTGATTACAGATGTATTCACAGCGTAGTCAACCGCGGGGACCTTGTGCCGAGAGTCGCGCCCTATGCTATGGGATTCAAGCGTTACGGCGTTGACCACTACATACCCGGCTCAAATCCCGGAACTGTTCGGAGTGATGATTACGGCATATTGTACGACAACACTTACTACAAGACATCATCCGGGGAATATCAGACTGTCAGGGCGAATATGCTCACACAGCTTTCAGCGGTCAACCCATATTTGGCACCGGGATTCACAGACACATTTGCGGTAAGGGGACTCGGCTACAACGAAACTATGACGGGCTACGCATTAACGCAGGGTACTGAGCAGATTACTATAGACGAATATTTTGACGAGTTCGCCGCGAATCTTGTTGCATGGGCGGGGCTGACCCGAAATGTTTACACCGGGGCTGCTGAAGAAATCTACGGACGGCGCATATCATACGGAAATCTTCAGCGGGCATTGAGGGAGTTTATGGTTCTGTACGGGGGCGGCTCACTGTCGGGATTGCTATCTATGTTTCAGTCATCAGGCTCAGGCAATTTCGATCTTGTTTCACTCGCCAAGCCTTTCTTCAACGCATTTCCTTATTGGTTCAACCCCGGCTTCCGCTACAAGCCCATGTACGTCAACAGGGTAATAAATTTCTTTGACAGGAATATTATCGCCCTCCTTGATCCTCCGTTCCCTGTGGGAGAAAAGATCGAAAGAGCCACGCTTCCGATAGTCCTTAACCTGATTCTCACCTTCTCAGCGGCTGACGCAGGCAATCACCTTCACGGGACTCTTGGGATGTCCCAGATTGCGACATTAATCGGCAATATAGGACTCATAGGGCTGAATCACTACCCTGAAGTAACGTTCTCATGGCTCAGGGCGCAGGACTCGCTCTATAACGATGAGACACTGCCAGTTTTAGCCACGCCCGCGGCATTCACGCCAACAAGCCCGACTGCCTCGGATACAGCCGTTATTGTTGACATTGACTCTATATCTGACTTGTTCGCCCTGCACGGAATGAACCCGGCCTTAGCGCTTCCCTCAACACTGACAGGCACAGGCAGCGACAACGCGGCGCATTCGCTTTCAGTAACATGGGGAACGCCGGAAATTTTCGCCATCAATGAGACATTGAGCGGTGATGTTTGGACTGAGACAACAGCGGAGCTTTCTGCGGGTACACGTGATCCCCTGCTCTATGTTTACGGGGGGACAGTAAGCGGCGGAAGCCTCACAATTTCTGCGGACGTTAGCACAGACGTAACAGCAAATGTATACGTTGCCGGACTTCCGAGAGTCAGCCCTCCTTACAGCGTCCTTCCTGAAGGCGAATACAACGGCCCTCAGTCAGTCGTTCTCCGGGCGGCGAATGACTCTGACGGTGCTGTGGAGTACAGGGTCGCCAGCTTCACGGGCAATGACGGCGCGTCAAATGTCCCGTACACAGGCCCGGTAACAATCGGCGGAGCTGTGAGCGGTTCGGCTGCGGAATATGCGCTTGTGGCAAGGGTGAAAACAAGCTCAACAACAAGCAATGACAGCGCGGAAATCGTGTACTACTACAAAATCAACCCGATAATCTCAGAGGACACATCCGGCGACTATACAGCCAATGCAACGTCAGAAATATTCACGCTCTCGAATGATACGGCGGTATGCTGGAGCGTTGATGTTCCTGCGGGGCTTAGGGTTGCGGTGAGTCCTTCGTCGGCAAAAACGACTCCTGCGGAAAGAGTCGATGTTGCTGTTGTTACAATTGCGGGCGCGACTCTGCTGAAAGGTTCTTACACGATCCCCGTGCAAATTTCAACGGACGGCACTACGTGGACGGATTATGAGCCTATCACATTCGGCACAGAGGCTTCAGAGCAGGAAGAGACTACCACGCAGGAGCAGACTACTACGCAGGAACAGACTACTACGCAGGAACAGACTACCACACAGGAACAGACCACCACACAGGAACAGACCACCACACAGGAACAGACCACCACACAGGAAGAGGTTATCGGCTTGAGCGGGACAAGCGGAGGCTGTAACATGAGTCTCCCGGCGTTAGGGGTCTTGTTCGCGCTCTCAGGTATCATCCTCAGACGGAGGAAAGGAAATCTCTAACATGAAACGCAAAAATTTCCCGCTGATATTCTGCGCGTTATTGTCGGCTGTAATCATGGCCGGGGGCTGCGGAGGGTCAAGCGGTTCTCTTGTGCAGATAGAGTCAGGACTCGATGCGGTTGTCTCATCAATGACTCTGCGTGAAAAAGTTGGGCAGATGTTCATGATTCGGCCTGAGACTCTTTACGCTGAAATTACGCCCGGTGAATTGTGGCAGAAAATTGCCTCAAAGGACGCGGATATTCAGACGGTACTTTACACGCTGACGGACGAAATGAAGTCAACGCTGAAAGATTATCCGGCGGGAGGTTTCGCGCTATTCACACAGAATCTTGATACGCCCTCGCAGGTGAAGCGGTTAATCTCAGACCTTTACGGCGCGAGCAATATATATCCGTTTATAGGTATTGATGAGGAAGGCGGAAGAGTTGCGCGGCTGGCGAACAAGAAAAGTTTTGACGCGGAAATTCAGAACATCGGCACAATGGAGTCAATCGGCAAAACCGGAGACCCTCAGAACGCATACAACGCAGCGAATTACATCGGCGGTTACCTGAGTGATTACGGCTTTAACTTAGACTTTGCCCCTGTCGCTGACATCAACACGAACCCGGACAATATAGTGATCGGCGATCGTTCATTCGGGACAACGGCGGCTCTTGTGTCAGAAATGGCGGGCGCGTATCTTGACGGCCTTCACTCGCGGGGGGTAATGGGAACGCTGAAACATTTTCCCGGACACGGCGACACTACGCAAGACACTCACACGGGCTATGTTGCTGTCTACAAAACGTGGGACGAACTATTGAACACGGAGCTGATTCCCTTCATCGACAACTTCAGCAAGACGGACATGATTATGACGGAGCATATCACAATGAAGAATGTTACCAGCGATGATTTGCCCGCGACTCTCTCTCACACGGTGCTGACGGAGAAATTACGCGGTGAACTGGGCTATGACGGAGTAATCATCACCGACTCGATGGAGATGGGAGCGATAAACCAAACGTATCCCAGCGGAATGGCGGCTGTTATGGCGGTTGAAGCTGGAGTTGACATTGTGCTTTTGCCGTATGATTACTGCGCGGCGTTTGATGCTGTTGTTGACGCTGTAGAGTCCGGGAGAATTTCCGAGACACGAATCAATGAGAGCGTGAAAAGAATCTTGCGCCTCAAAATGAAGTAGTAAGCCTGAAACAAAAATCCCTCCCCTGAAAATTAGAGGAGGGATAATTTTTGGGCCGAATTATTTTGCGAGCTGAGGAAGATATTTAGCGAGAAGGAATTTTCCCGCGAACCTGAACGGCACTACAAGCACCGCAAGCACAAAGCAGTTAAGCCACGAGTCAAGGCTCAATGCCTCAACGCTTAACATTTCCCCGCCGAACTCAACAAACGCCCACTGCATGACGAATATGAACATCATCACGAACACGCAATTTTTTGACGTTGCCATAGCAAGCCCGTTGAACGTTATCGCCATCATGAAGAGCGCAAATACCGCCGTCCGCAGATACA
This sequence comes from Synergistaceae bacterium, assembly GCA_017540085.1. NCBI lineage: Bacteria > Thermotogati > Synergistota > Synergistia > Synergistales > Synergistaceae > Synergistaceae bacterium. The sequence continues at coordinate 5,534 of JAFYBQ010000010.1, forward strand.
TCACATCGACCGCCCCGAAAAGCACGCGCACTTTCGGCACGAACAACACCGCAAGGCATATCACCGTGATATACGCCGCACCCGTGAGAATCTGCCCTAACATTTCGGACGTGATTATGTTCTCGTCGCGGGGTATCGGCTTCTCGTTCATGTATTCGTCCCTCGGAGGCTCCGAACCGAACGCAATAGCCGCTAACGTGTCCATAGCAAGATTTATCAGCAGCAACTGTATCACCGTGAGAATGACATTCTGACCGAACAATGGCCCAAGGAAGCATATCAGCACCGCTGACACGTTCACAGTGAGCTGAAACACAAGAAATTTCCGTATGCTCTTGAACATCGTCCGCCCGTAAAGTATGGCCTTTGCGATTGATTTGAAGTTGTCATCAAGAATCGTAATGTCCCCGGCCTCTTTCGCGACCTCAGTCCCGGAACCCATCGCGAATCCTACATCAGCCTTTTTCAGCGCGGGCGAGTCATTCACGCCGTCCCCTGTCATTCCGACAACAAGATTCAATTCCTGCGCGATTTTCACGAGTCGGCTTTTGTCTGACGGTAACGCCCTCGAAATCACACGGAGGTGCGGCAATATCGCTTTGAGTTCGTCATCTGTCTTCTCTGACATTTCCTGTGATGTCATTGCTACGTCATCAGGACTCGAAATCAGCCCGGCTTCTTTTGCGATTGCTACGGCGGTTTCTTTCCTGTCGCCCGTTACCATAACAACCTGAATGCCCGCTTTCCGCACCTGCCTTATCGCGTCAACAGCTTCCTTCCTCACATTGTCGCGGATACTGAGAACGCATACAAGCTCCATGCCGTCGCCCGAATCTTTCGCGACTGCTAACAGCCTCATTGCGCGGTCTGCCTGCGTGTTGATGTAGCTGTCTAGTTTCTTCTTGGCTGTAACATTTTTGCACTGCGGAATGATTTTCTCCGGCGCGCCTTTGATGTATTTCACGCCGTCAGAAAGTGTAACGCTTGCCATTTTTGTGTCTGACGTGAACGGAACGGACTCTTTCACGCTGCGTTTTGCCGTCTCAATCTTCCGCAAAATTTCCGTGTCAGCCATGAAGAAGGCCATTAATGCGCGGTCTGTGCTGTTTCCGCCGATAACATTACCGTCTCCCACGCTTGCGCTGTTGTTGACCCCTGCACCCATCGCAATATCATTCAGCGAATCCGCGCCGAGGTCAGCGAGTGAATGACAGACTTTAACGTCAGGCAGGGCAATTTCCGCGATCGTCAGGCGGCCTTCTGTGATTGTCCCGGTCTTGTCGCTGAATAAAAGATTGAGGCTTCCGGCTGTTTCGAGGCCGTTAATTTTGCGGACAAGGACATTATCCCCGGCCATCTGCATAGACTGGAAGGACATCAGCATGGACGTAAGCATAGGGAGTCCTTCAGGCACAGCGCATACTACGATAGTTACGGCGACAGTTATAGCGTCAATGATGAGCCGCGCCCACGCGAATCCGTCAGCAGGAAGATTGCCTGTAATGAATGTGCGGGCGAGAATGCCGAAAACGATGGCTGAAGCTCCCGTGTAGCCGAACACTGAAATCTGCTGTGCGAGTTTTCCGAGTTTCACCTGAAGGGGAGTCTTCCGCTGTGCTTCTTGGACTTCAAGAGCGAGTTCTCCGAATAAAGTTTTGTCGCCGACAACGGAAATTTTCATGTAGGCTTCTCCCGAACATACGACTGTCCCGCGATAAGCGTAAAATTTGTTGAGCAGGTCTTTGATGTTGTAGGACTCATTCGCGGTGTTAGGGAGCTTTTCGGCCTCTTCTGTTTCGCCGTTGAGGGCTGACTGGTCAACCTTCACGCCGCCTTCAACTATTTCGCCGTCCGCCGGAATCTTGTCGCCCGCCTGAAGGTAAATGATGTCCCCCGCTACGACCTCGCTAACGTGAATCTCGCGGATTGTGCCGTTGCGGATGACTTTCGTTGTTTCGCCTGCTTCCTGCTGTGATTTCAGGAGTGAGGCTTTCTGCTCCTGCCGATATTCGGTGAACGATGACACGCCGCCCGCAATCAGTACAGCAACGAGAATCCCGAAAGGCTCGAACCATTCAGCCCGGCCCATGACGAAAAGCACAAGCTGAATCACGAGAGCGCAAAGAAGTATGATGATCATGGGATCTTTGAGGCTTGCGAGGAATTTTGCGCCAAGTGTTTCGCCGGGAAGCTCGGTGAGGGAGTTGGAGCCGTATTTTTCGCGGCTTTCTTTGACTTCGGAGTCGGTGAGACCCTTAATATCAGTCAACAAAATATATTCCTCCTGTTTTTGTGTGATGACTGATTATAGCCTCATGGCCGGAGAAATGGCAACACCGCTAATTTTTTCTCAGCTCCTCAAGAATCTTTGCCGCTAATTTCTCCCCTATACCCGGAACAGTCATAAGCTCCTCGCGACTCAAGCCCGCGATTTTTCCCGCCCCCCCGAATTTCACGAGAAGCTCCGCGGCCTTCTTCCGCCCGATTCCCGGAATGTCGTCAAGCCTCGAATGCCTCATATGTTTTCCCCTCGCGTTCCTGTGTGTCGTGATGGCGTAACGGTGTACTTCATCCCTTAGCCGCTGTAACAATTGAAGCGCAGGGTCATCACGTCCCAGCCGCAAAGGTTCCGGGTTGCCCGGCAGAAATATTAGCTCTTCACGCTCGGCAAGCGCAATCATCGGAATGTCATAGCCCAGCTCTTTAACCGCCCTCAATGCGTAATCAAGCTGTCCCGGCCCGCCGTCAATCAATGCTAACTGCGGGGCAGGCTCTGAGTTGTCCATCACGTGAGAATAACGCCGCTTCACTGTCTCATACATTGACGCAAAATCATCTATTTCACCGTCAGAAAGACTCCGAATCTTGAACCGCCGATAGAGATTCGGACTCGGTCTCCCCTGCTCAAACACTACGCAGCACCCGTATGTGTCATGCCCGGACGTGTGCGAGATGTCAAAAGCATCAATCCTCCACGCAAGAACCTTCAGCCCAAGAATTTCCTGCAATCGGTTAAGCACGTTCCATGTTTCGCCGTCTAAATCCTCCTGCAGTGCTGATGATATTTTCTGACGGGACAAACGCCACACCGCCCGGATTGTGTCCCGGTATCTTGCTGCTTTCTCGAACTCTAATTTTTTTGCTGACTGATTCATTCTCTCACGTAGACGTTCAACTAATTCCGGCTGTTTCCCCTCAAATAGTAATATTATGTCGGCTACTCTCTCTTTGTATTCTGACTGAGTGCAGAGTCCCGCGCAGGCTCCCATAGAATGGCCGAGACTGTATTCAACGCACGGCCGGGACTTTTTTCCGGGAATGATTTTCGATCGGCAGACTCTCAGCGGGAAATATCGTTCCGCAAGCCTCATGAGATTCCGAATATTGCCAGCGTCAACAAAAGGCCCTAAGTACAAAGCACCGTCATCAGATTTATGCCTCGTGATTTCTATTCGTGGGTAATCTTCATTCGTGATTTTGACATAGGGATATTTGTCGCTCATCTTCAGCTCAATGTTGAAGAAAGGAGAGTAACGCCGGATTAATTTTGCCTCAGTGATGAGGGCTTCCGCTTCTGTCTCAGTGCGTATAATGGAAATGTCATCGATTAGCTGAACTAGCTTGCGGAGTCTTGGCGAGGCGTGAACGTGCCGGAAATATGATGACACCCTGCGCTTGAGCTTCTTTGCTTTTCCGACGTAGATTATTTTCCCGTCAATGTCCCTCATGAGATAAACGCCCGGCCTTTCGGGTAAAGTTTTCAGGATGGCAGAAATTTTTTCCTTCATGATTTTATTTCCCCTCATAAATTTTAACGTTACGCAAAATCTTTCAGCCTGATAAAATTTCTTTCACCGATATTTTCACACAAAAATTTATTTTCAGGAGTGATTCATTCATGAAGTCAATTCGTATTTCTGTGATTGCGCTTCTCATTGCGTCATTGCTCATCGGCTGTTCGTTTGCTGAGACCGACAAAACCGGCTGGCCAGATCAGCTCCGTTTCATGGCAGGCCCTCCCGGCGGAAACTGGTTCGCGCTCGGCACTGCGCTTTCTGAGATGTGGACAGGCGCGGGACTCCCTCAGACAACAAGCTCATCAGGTGGAGGAGTCTCCAACATCCTCAACGCCCACGCTCGTCGCGGTGATTTAGGCTTCTCCGTAACGTCATTGCTTGGCGCGGCTCTCAAAGGCGAGGCAGACTTCAAGGGCAGAGTCGTAAACAACGCCGTAATCATGGCCAACCTTTACACGCAGTACACATACTTCATCATGCGTAAAGACTTTGCGGTGAAGAACGGCATTAAGTCTGTGGAGGACATAATCGCCAAAAAGCTCCCGATGAGATTCGCGACCCTCAAGCCCGGCACAAGCTCCGAATTTGTCGTGAAGGCATTATTCGAGAAGGGCTACGGCTTTGACTACAAGAAAACTTTTCAGGACTGGGGCGGAAGTGTTGAATACGCTTCCTATGACGGCGGAGCGGATTTGCTTGCTGACAATCATCTTGACTGCTTCGCGTTCTCAATCGGCAAAATTGCTTCTACTGTCATGAACATTGAGAGCCAGGTTGACGTTGTATTATTGCCTGTGGGACAGGACGCGCTTGACAAACTTTCGGACGCATACGGAACAGTAACGCTCACGATTGACCCGGGAATCTACAAGTCAGTCCCGGAAGGAGCAGAGCCGGTTAAAGTTGTCGGCGATTACACATGCATAGTCATCCGCAAAGATCTGCCGGAGTCGCTTGTGTACGAACTCAACAAAGCAATATGGGAGCATAAAGACGCGCTTATAGCAGCAGTGAGAGACATGGCCGAGCTTGAGCCGTCAATCGCTCTTCCCGAAAAAGTCCCGGCGCATGAAGGCAGCGTAAAATTCTGGAGTGAGCTGAAGAAATAATGCGTAAACTTTCAGGCACAACAAAGACGCTAATATACCTCTATGTTCTCGCTATGGGAGTGTTTCACCTTTACACGGCCAGCGCGGGAAACTACGAGGCATATTTACAGCGTTCGATTCATCTTGCGTTCGTGCTTCCGTTAGCGTTCGTGCTGTTCCCCGTCAACAGCAAAGCCTCGAAAGACAGAGTCCCGATATATGACTGGCTGTTAGCGATACTTGCGGCGGCACCGGGAGTCTATTCGATGGTGAATTACACGGCCATAACGGAGCGAATACAGCAGATTGACCCCCTCACCACAGCGCAGTTAGTGCTAGGCTCATTGCTCGTGATACTTCTGCTTGAAGGCACACGGCGAATCGTAGGGCTTCCGCTGTCATTGATTGCGGCGTTATTCGCGGTGTACATGCTTTACGGCTACAAACTTCCGGGCCTCTTGCAGGGATTCCAGTTTCAATATCCTGAAGTCATAGAGCAGCTATATTTGACGGACGAGGGAATATTTGCCTCACCTTTAGGAGTCTCAGCGACATACGTAATGATATTCCTGATATTCGGGGCGTTCCTTGAAAAGTCGGGGGCGGGCGACTGGTTCATGAGTGTGGCGCAGGCATTCACGGGAACGACTCCCGGAGGCCCGGCGCAAATCGCTGTGTTATCGTCGTGCTTGTTCGGGTCAATATCAGGTTCAGCGGTCGCAAACGTTTACGGAACAGGAACATTCACGATCCCATTGATGATGAAAATCGGGTATGAGCCATTTTTCGCGGGGGCTGTTGAGGCTGTAGCGAGTTCGGGCGGACAGATAATGCCTCCGATAATGGGCGCAGGGGCGTTCCTGATGGCCTCATTCTTGGGACTTCAGTACCGTGAAATAATGATAGCCGCAATTTTCCCGGCGTTGCTGTATTACGGTGCATTATTCCTGATGGTGAGACTCCGTGCGCTGAAGACCGGCCTGCGTGGACTCGACCCTTCCGAATTACCGTCAAAAGAATACGTGCTTAAACGTTTCTACATGATTGCGCCGATTGTGGGATTGATTGCGTTCCTGCTGATAGGGTACACGCCTATGCGGGCGGCACTGCTGGGAATCGGGCTTGCGTGGCTCGTGTCATTCTTCAACTTCAAGCCGGAGACGACATCATCACAAAAAGTTATGGCGTTCATTGTGGCGGGAATCTCTCTTGCTCTCGGAGTCGTCATCACGCTTTACCCTGAGATTGCCGACAGCGTGAAGCCGGGTATGCAGTTCGTGATTGTCGGAGCGTATATGCTGATTGCGTCATACTTCAATCCGGGAATGAACACGCGGGACTTCATCGACGCTATAGAGCAGGGCGCGAGGGGGATTCCGTTAGTGTGCGTTGCGTGTGCGACTGCGGGAATCGTTCTCGGCGCGGTGTCATTGACTGGTATCGGCGGAAAGCTCGTAGGGTTCGTGATTTCGTTCGCGGGGAACATGCCGCTTGTAGCTCTTGTGCTTGTCATGCTGATTGCGACTCTTCTCGGAATGGGACTGCCCACAACAGGAGCGTACATTCTCGCGGCGGCACTGGGCGCGCCAATTCTCGTGAAGCTGGGATTTCCCCCGATAGCGGCTCACATGTTCGTGTTCTACTACGCGATAATCTCGAACATCACGCCCCCTGTAGCTTTGGCGGCATATGCGGCGAGTTCTATTGCGGGGTCAAATCCCAACAAGACGGGATTCCAGGCCATGCAGCTGGGATTCTTGGCGTATGTTGTGCCGTTTGCGTTCTGCTACGATCCGGGACTCCTAATGCAGGGTTCATGGGCGCAAATATGCTGGGCGTTACTGAGCGGAATCGGCGCGGTGTTTGCGTTCGCGTATATGTGGATGGGATACATCAGAAAGCCTCTGAATGTCGTAATGCGACTCCTGCTTGCCGTGTCGGGCGTATTGTGCCTGATGGTGTGGCCTGCTGCGACAATTGCGGGACTCGTGATTCTCGTGGGAGTATATGCGCTGTCGTTGCGTTAATGTGAAAATGTTGCAGGCTCGTGAAATTTTGCGGGTCTGCAATTTTTATGCGTTAAAATTACCGTGAGTAATGCGTGAAAAGTCTGACTCTCCCAAAGCGTTTAATGTCTCTGAAATTTTTTGACGGTAATAATCTTCCGGCGGTGTGCCGTAAAAATATCTCATCACGGGAAAATCAGTTCCCCATAATACCCGCGTGATTAATCCTTCATCCCTCAGCCTGACGATATTATTCACTGGCATAAAAGCGGTGTCGGCAAAAGTATTCGGGCATTCCTTCATGACGCTGATACATTCATCAATAGGACGGCCATGCGCGAGAATGATTCTGACACCGCCAAACTCACGGCAGAGATTCATATACGCGCCCGCCCTGCAAATTTCGTGTTCCCCAGTGTGAAGGAGGACAGGAAGCTTCTTGTCCCCCGCAATCGAGACAGCCCGGCGGATTTCCTTCCCGTGAGGATTCCAGCCCTGCAAGCCGTGAATCTTAATCCCCGCAAAATCACGGTAAAAATACTGCCTCAAGTCCCGCGAATGTCTGAGCATTCCCGGCGAAACCCACAAGAACGGAATCGCCCGGCCATGACTCATTTCGACAAGCGACTCAATTTCCCGCCTCACTTCACGGAATGGGAGATTGCCTGTTGAGGTTGACGAGAAATAGTAATGCTCAACGTTGAGTGCCTTCATGCTGAGGGAAATTTCTTCGGGAGAAAAGTACAATCCCCCGTTGAAATTCCCCGTGTGAATGTGAATGTCCGTGAGCAAGATTATTTACATCGTTGACGGTATACCGTAACTACGCAAGACTTGTGCTGCTCCGTAATTACTCCTCATTATTGCAATATCAGTGAGTGTGTAATTATGATTGCCTAGCCACACCCTTTCACGTATGTCAGCCCCTTCTACAATCAATGCCTCAACAACTCTGGGATCATGATTATCATGAGCAGCATACATTAAAGGACTTCCGCCTTTTGAATCACGCCCATTTATGTTTTCGCCTACATTGATTCCCAGCTGAACTTCCGCAAGCGTCCCTGTCCGGCAAAGCTCGAAAAAGTTTCTGCGTGCGCCTGCCTTCCTCAGCATCTGGATTATTACCTGATTCCCGCCTCGATACGCAATATCCAGAGGCGTAACTTCCTTGTTCATTTCTGTTACATTCACATATGTGCCACGCTCTATTAGGAGTTTCACGATGTCTTCAAATCTTCCGGCAATAGCTTGAGTTAATGCTGTCGTTTCCACCGAATTGTCATCCATTATAACAATAGTGGATTCATTTATCCTTACTCCGGCATCGAGAACGGCTCTTACATTCTCAATTTTTCCGGAAGCGACAGCCCTTATCAGCACGGTAAACTTTCCTCCGAGTGAGTGCCCGTTTTCAGTGTACGAAAAACCCGGTGAAGCGTTCACATTTGCTCCGGCTTTTATCAGCGCGTTGATTGTGGCTGTGTTGTCTTTCTGGAGTAAAGCGGCACTCATCAGCGGTGTATTGCCGTAAATGTTTACTGCTTCGAGGTTTGCTCCTGCTTTCACGAGAATCTCTGCGACTTTCGGATTTGTGTTATCCCCGGCAAAGTGAAGGGCTGAAGATTTTTTCTCTGTTACCGCGTTTACATCTGCACCGTAATCGATGAGAAGCTGTATAACTCTTTCATCAGCATTTTTTTCTGCGGCACACATGAGAGGGGTTTTGCCTGATTTATCTTTTGCTGTTGCGTATCCCCATGATTTTAGGGCGGAAGTTATATCTTCAATGCTTCCTGACTCGCAAAGCCTGCAAAATTTCTCATCGCGGCTCTTATCCCTGAGAATATTTGCACGCGCACCGAGTGATTTAAGTATTTCTGTTGCCTGGACATTGCATTTTTTCATTGCGAGATCGAGAGCTGTATAGCCGTTATTGTCTCTTGCATTCAAATCTACCGCTGCTGACATCATTACATCCCGTGTTGAAGGGTCTGCGTTCATAAGCTCATCGGTAGCAAAGGGAGTCAACAGTGCAGTAAATGCGCCCGCCGTAGGGTTTGCGATTATTGACATCATCAGGGGAGTGATTCCGCTTGAATCGGGTTTGTTTACGTCCGCGCCGTTCAGGATAGCTTTTCGGACTCTTTCGCCTGACGCAGCTTTGCAGAGGTCAACAAAATCTATCACTGCGCCTTTTGACTCAAGAATGCTTAAAGCGGCCTCGATATTCTGAACATTCGTTTTTTCGTTCGGGTTGTTCTCCAGAGACAAAGCAATGCTGTACGCTGAATGACCGTCAGAAACTTTTGCATTGATATTCTTCGTGTTTTCGGCGATTAGTTCGATAACTTCAGGAGGGCATGACATGACAACCGCCTGAACTAAAGCCGTGTGTCCTTTTCCGTCATTCATTCTCCTGTCAACGTCCGCGCCGAGCCGTATTAATTCCTTTAAGTGTTCAATGCTTGACTCGCCCGTGTAAATTCCTGTTATGCACTGCATGATTAACGGCATACCCTTTGCGTTCTCAACGTTTGAATCTGCTCCCGCTTTTTATGAGGGACTTCATGTATTTCAACGTTCTTATTGTTGAGGGACATCATTAACGGGGTTGAATTGGCCGAATTTCTGAGTTCTGTCTTTGCGCCTGCCTCAACGAGAAGCGTTATTATTTCGGGGAATGAACTTCTCAGCGCAGCATAGTGAAGGGCGCGCCAGTTTTCCGAGTCGGCTGCGTTTATATCAGCCTTTGATTTTTTTGAAGCCTCAATGAGAATTTTTGCTTTCTCGGATTGATTGAGATTCAATGCTGCCATAAGCGGAGTCATTCCGTGTTCTTCCTGAGAGTCGAGCGATGCTCCGGCATTAAGCAGAATGTTTATGATTTCATGCTTAGGATTGAAAGTTACTGCATAATGAAGGGCAGTAAATTTCTTGGAATCGGATAAATTCACGAAACTGGAATCTCTTCCGAGTTTTTCAAGAATCAGCCTGATGATTCCCAAATCCCCGTTCATTGCCGCTGTCATAACGGGTGTTGCGCTGTTTTTGTCCTTTGCTTTGACATATCCCCATGAGCTGAGAGCCTCTTTTACCTGTACGAGACTCCCGTTTGAGCAGAGTTTCACAAATTCATCATCCCTGCTCTTATCCCGGAACAAATTTCCGAAAAATCCCATAGCGTTATTACCTTCCTTTCATATACTCTTCAACGAGCCTCTTGTTGATGAACGCGACATCACAGAAATGTTTGCTGACTGTGAAAATTGATCCCGTCTCATTGAGATTCCTCACCATGCACATAGCACAGTACGGTTTAGCCTCGCACTTCATACATTCGGGAAAATCTTTCCGCGTAACAGCCCGTAACTTTTTGAGAGCTTCAGAATTATTCCACACATCCGAAACTGTAAGCTCATGGGCATTCCCTAAAGGCCACCCCTGAAACCCCGAACACGGATAAAATTCCCCGTTCGCGGCAACACACATCGAGTCGACACCAGCACCGCAGACTCGCTCATCAGGATTAAGCGGTTCAGGCTCTGCATTAGTGTCGAGTATTGCGCGGTATTCTATATCGTAGTTGATTATGTCCCGGAGAAGCGACTCGGTCTCGTCAAGCGTTAAACGGTTCGCAAGGTTGTCGGTTGATTTGTCCGTCCTCGCCATCATGATGTAGTCCGTGTAGCCTTTAATCCCGTGTGAATACGCCCATTCAAGCACAGCTTTGTACGACTCGTAAGTCTTCCTCATTGTCGGGCAGCTAATCTGAACGGGAACATTCGCGGCTATGAGTCTTTCGAGGCTCTGAATCGTTTTTGCGTGCGAGCCGGGGACTTGCGTAATGTAGTCGTGTTCGTCCGGGTTCATGCTGTAGACTGAGGCTTGAAGGAGATCAATATTTGCGTCTTTGAGGGCTGAAATTATTTCGTCAGTCAATAATGTTACGTTGCTTAATACTGAGATTGAGAAATCATTTTCCCGCGCATGTCTGAGAATGGGAATGAAGTCCGGGTGCAAAAAGCATTCACCGCCCGAAAACGTAACTTTAAGCGTTCCCATTTCGGCGAGCTGGTCGAGAATGCTCATCACTAAGTCCGTTTCCATGTCGTGAAAATCTCTTGAGCCTGGCAAGTAGCAATGTCGGCAGCGTTCGTTACACCTGCTTGTGAGTTCAAACTGGAACGAAAAAATTTGCGGGTTGTCCCTGAAGTAGTCCGATAAAAATTCTGTTGTTGCTATTGCGTCATGCGATGAGTCAAAATCTGTGCGGGGGGCGGTCTTTCTGTCAGACTGGCCATAACTGAAGCGGGGCATTTTTGCGGTGATTTCGTCCTCCGTCATTCCTGAGACAATGAAGCCGTCAGCCTCAAGATCATTCACGAACTCTGCGAAATCTGCGGCTAATTCTTCCCGGCTGACTCCCGTGAAAATCTCCATGAGCGAGTCTGTGATGTCGTCTGTAGATTGGGGATTGCGTGAGAGCTGCTGAAGAAATATTTTCCCGCTTGCGTCGTAAATTCTGTCCTGCCTTGTGCGCTGGTTAGTTATGTACCCAAAATCCTCGAATGAACGTACAAATGAATCATTAGCGAGACAAACTAGCAATGATAATTCCTCCTCCGAATAAAAAAATTTCCCGGAGGACAAACTCACTCCGGGCGTACTGCTGAGTGGACTAACCACTTATCTCGCAGCCAATGCATGAGCCGCGTGTCTTGGTGAGCGTCGGGCAGCCCGCAACATACGATGACTTCTTCGCGCTCTTTGCTACTGTCTTCGGTTTGCTGTACGCCATGTTAATCGCCTCCTTTCCTTTGTGAAGCCATGTATGAAAAATTGCAAGCACACAACTGTTAATCATCTTACGCCGTACTGTGTTATAATGAACGCAGGACAAAATAAGACTAACGGTACACGCCATAAGTCATGTGCTTTTACTCTACCAAGTGAATTATAGCATAAAATTTTGTCCTTGTTTTTTTCTGTGCAGAATTAATTTCCGACTCTCAGAATCTAACCTCGCTAATCAAATATATTCCCCCGACAATTAACGCAATCCCGCAAATCACATTCACGGCCTTCACCATGTACGTTAGCACGCTGTCTTCACCGCTCTGCAAGTAGTACGAGAAAATTTGCGCGAATGTCCCGGCGAATATCAGCACCGCGCAATATCCCAGCGCATAGCACAGCACGAGAATTATTGCGCCCGCGAGTCCCTGCGAGGCTTCCGACATTGCCAGCGACAACACGGGACTCACGTAGCCGATATTGCACGGCCCGACAGCAAGACCCGATATTATTCCGAGAACGATTGCGCCCTTCATGCTCTGTGATTCCGTTCCCTTCACGCGGGATGACATTCCCAGAAATTTCACGTGAATCACTCCCATGATGTGAAGTCCCATGACGATAAATACCGCCGCAGTGATGAGCGTCAAAAATCTTTCGTACCCTCCCAATAACATGCCGATTCCCGATGTGATGAAGGCAATTAGCATTAGGTTGATGATGATTCCGACACAGAAAGCGCAGGAGATTCGGAAGGCTTTGAAGTGAGTCGGTGTGTCAGTGTTGGCGACATATCCCACGACTAACGGTATCAGGCTTATTCCGCATGGACTCAGAATCACGCTTGCCATTCCCCAGAGGAACGCGCCCAAGAATTTCACAGAGCCGGAAGAATACATGAAGTCAAAAATTCCGCTTACCATAAATTTTTCACTCCCTAAAAAATTAACCGCACCCGCAATTTTCGCAGGCACGGTTACGATTCTACATTCTCATGTTGAAGTGTGCTATTGATTCTCAGAGAGCCAGCGCGATATGTCGTCCTTCAGTCTTCCCCCGCCGGAATAATGCACGGAGAGTCCTTGCTTTAGCTATGTGGAGGAAACGCGCCAACTTACTTTACTTTTTCCCTTTTCTTTCTTAGAATACAAATACATTAACAAATGGGCGTTCTGTAAAGGACGGATAAATACTCAACGGTTTTAGAGCCGTTCTAGGCTGGCATGTGGCCTTTGCGATATTCGCATAAAAATTGCCAAAAATATAGCGGCGACGGAGTAAACATAAAACAAAGTAAACGGGTGAGCTTTCAAGGTTCTACCGAATAGAGGCTAAGTAAACCAGCCCCGGCGAATAAGGGTATTCTGGAGCGGTATTATGCGTGTCCAGACATTAGGCCGTGTACCAATCTTCACCGAAAGCTCCTGCACTTAGGCGTGGGAGATGTTTACTCCATCCCCCGCCGCGGTTGACCCTGCGAGTCCCTGACTCCGGGCCTGTGGGATTCATTTTCGCGTTCACGTCATAGGGGGCGTAGATGTCCCAGCACCATTCACCTACATTCCCGTGCATGTCGTAGAGTCCGAGCTTGTTCGGGGGGAATTTGCCCGGCTCGATTGTTGTAGCCCGGTAAATTCCCGGCTTTGTCGTAAGTTTGTGCTGTGAGAAATAATTTTCCTCAATCTCATACGGATAATGACCATAAAAATTTGCCTCGTCAGCTCCGATTGAGTGCTCAAGGTTGAAGGGAGTCCGAGTCCCCGCACGGCATGAATATTCCCATTCTGCTTCAGTCGGGAGCCTGTAGCCGTCAGATGACAAGTCCCACGTTACTTTAGCCCCGTCAATCGTGTACGCGGGCTTCAAGCCTTCTGACTCGCTCTTTGCGTTGCAGAATTTCACGGCCTCAAGCCACGTAACATTCTCGACAGGGAGATTATCACCGGGAAATGACGAGGGATTATCGCCCGTCAGCCTCTTGTACTCTGCCTGCGTAACCTCATACGGTGAAATCATGAAGTCCGACACGGTTACCTCGTGCTGTAATTCGTCATCACTGCGCCAGTTTTCAGACTCAGGACTGCCCATCAAAAATTTTCCGCCCTTCACGCTGACCATTTCGCCCGCAAACGAACAGCCCGACATTAACGCAACGAACGCTAAAATTATTGCGAGTCTCATTATTCCGCCGCCTTGTTTATGCACGTTATAGCGTTAAGGCTCCGGGGGTAACCGATATACGGAAGGCACTGCGACACGACATCAATCAGGAACGCTTTATCATTTCCCATGTTGAAATTGCCTTTTGCGTGTGCTGTCAACTGAGGCTCGCAACCTCCCTGCGCCGCGATATAGCAGAATGTAATCATCTCGCGCTCCCTGAGTGTGAGTCCCTTGCGCGTGTAGTAGTCGCCGAAACAGTTTCCCGCGAGCCATCTGTTAATGTGGCGCGTTTCCTCCGGGCCTGAGTCCTGAAATCCCTTCATGCCTGCGCCGAATATTTCAACCTGTGAGTCATTCCCTTTCTCGACTCTGTTTGCTGGTGTTGTTGTTGACGCTGGCGACAATGGCAGGCTGATTCCTTTTGCGGTGAAAATTTCGTTTGCTGACGTGAGGAAAGGCCGTACGCGACCGATCCCAAGATAGGCCGTCCCCTGATAGATTACTTCTTTGACCTCTGACGGAGTGAGGCCCGCCTCTAACGCTTCCGGCAACACCGCTCTGAACTCGTCAATGCCCTGACAGCCCATCAATGTAGCAACGATTGCCATGTATCTTGTGCGAGCGTCTAATTTTGACTGGGACGGAACTTCAACGCCCGCGAAATTCCCGAAAAACTCGGCAAATTCCGGGTCAGTCGTACGAAACTCATCAACATTCGCAAAAGCCGTAACACTCATCGCCATAATCATAATCACTCCCATTAATATTTTCATGCTAAAGCCCTCCTTAACCATTCATCAAGAAATGCTATTTGCTCCTCAGTGTGAAACCAATGCTCGCCGTTATCCATTACTGTAAGTTTCACGTCATGGCCGGACACAAAATTATTCACAGTCTCACGTGAAGTTATTGTGTCATTGCCCGCGTAAAGTATTTCTGTCGGTACGTTCCATGTCAGCGGATTTTCACGGACGAAGCGCAGATATTCCCGCGACAAAATTTCGCCCGAAGCCGTAACAATTTCACCCTTCATTCGCAAGTCATTTTCGGAGACTCCCGCACGTCTCATCATGCCGAGTATTACCCGCTCCATGTCGAGAATTGGCGAGATGAACATAGCTTTTTCGACTTTACAGTCCTGAAGCGCGAGCATTGCGAAATATGCACCTATGCTGTTTGCGAGGAGATAAACATTCCCCCGCAAGCCGTCATATGTCCGTCTGATGTCGTCCCGTGCTTTTGCGGGAAATGGGCCGTCATATTCCGCGCCGATAACCTCAAAGCCCGGGCAAATCTCCCTGAAGCGTTCAGCCTCAGAAGGACTCCCGCCCATGCCGTGAACATACAGAATGTATTTCATCACTTCAACTTCGCGTAATCTTCCGCCGACACAGCCTCGCACCATTCGTTGGAGGTTTCTTCCCCGGCAACCTCAATGGCAAAATGCTGGAACCATGAATCTTTTGCGGCACCGTGCCAGTGCTTTACATTCGCGGGAATGTTGACGACATCACCGGGCTTTAACTCGCGGGCGGGCTTCCCCCATTCCTGATAATATCCGCGTCCCGATACGGCGATAAGGAGCTGGCCTCCTCCGCTTTTGGCGTGGTGAATGTGCCAGTGATTCCGGCAGCCAGGCTCAAACGTAACATTGAAGATTGCAACCTGCTCAAGCGACATCGGCGCAAGATAGCTCATTCCGTCAAAGTACTGCGCGTATGCCGTGTTAGGTTTGCCGACTGGGAACGGAAGATTTGCCGACTCAGGGTCAAGGTGTAATCCCTTTTCACTGAGCTTGATATTTGCCGGGAGACTATCGAAATCTTTGCGTGACTCTGTCATAATATCTGCCTTCTTTCTGTACTCTTTGTATTTCTCGGAATTGATGTAGCTATTATAGGCTGACTCGTCCGCGTATATCTCCATGATGTGAATTACGTGATTACGGTCTCCCCTCTCACTTGTTGCGAACATTCCCATTACTCCGGCTTCATCTGCGACTGCTCTCGAATATTCCTGCGCCGTAAGTGCTTTGAACTCATCGAGATTGGCCGGCTTTACGTCAGCAAGAGTCAGGAGAATGAATTTCCCATTGCCTGATTTCTTCTGCTCAAGAACAACAGGGTCAACGGGCAAAAGTTTCAGGCTCTCGAATATCGGCTTGCGTTCCTCGACAAACGATTTGTAGCCTTCACTTGATGTGTGGACGGTGTACGCTTCCTCGTCCTCGTAAATCTCAAGAAGGCGCATGATGTCCGGGTTAGCTTTGTCGATTGCCCCGTAAAGTGAATACGTCCCGGCCTCGTTAGGCGTTGACTTTGCTACGGTTCGCACACTTATTGCGGCCATGTCGGACATTTTTCCGGGCTTTGATTCGAGGACTGCCCAATGAATTTTGAGAGTCTTTCCTTCCGGCGCGAAAACTGTGTGCGCGAATGCTTTTCCGTTCAACAGTGCCAAAATTACAGCTACAACCGCGATAATCTTCATGACTATTTTCACCTCTTAACAGAAAATCCGAGTCCCTCAAGCCATTTTTCGACCTGAGATTTTGACGCTGACCCGCCGACTGATAGCCCGTTGCTTTCGATTTTTGCTGACGGAGTTTCTTTCTTCAGACTCGTGAGACTTCTGCCCCATGATGATCCGCCGTGTGTCGTGAAGGGGATAATTTTTTTCCCGCTGAAGTCGTTAGCCTCAAGGAACGTGAAGACCGCCATAGGCATATCGCCCCACCAGCACGGCCAGCCGAGAAACACAGTATCATAGCCGCCGAAATCCCGCACATTCTCAGCGAGTTTCGGACGCGCCCGGCGATTCTGTTCCTTCTTTGCGACATCAATAACAGTGTCATAATCCGTTGAGTAATCTTTCTCCGGCCTAATCCTGAATATGTCGAACCCGCCTGCCTCAGCAATATTTTCCGCAAGTGCCTTAGTCGTTCCGCTCCACGAGAAATAAGCGACAAGAGTTTTTCCCTCAGCACACGAAATCCCGCACAGCACCATCACCATCAATACAGCGACAAAAAATTTCCTCATCAAAACCGTACACTTCCTTTGTTTGATATAATTTCTCCAGCCTTTAATGAGTTAAGGTTGGGAGATTGGACGGACAAAACGCTCTGTCTGGAAAATCTTAAGCGACTTTAGGCAAAACAGTTAGCCGTTCTGTTTCAAAAACGATTGCACACACTGTGCTTGACAACGTAAACGGGTGAACTTTCGCGTTCTACCGTATAGAGGCTGAAGTAAGCCAGCCCCGGCGAATAAGGGTACTCTGAGGCGGAAATATTCGAGGCTCAGACGTTCAGACCATGTGCCAGACTTCACCGCAAGCCCCTACCTTTAGGCGTGGGGTTGTTTACCTCTTTCTCCCAAATTCTTACGGTGTTAATGTTGGCTTTGTCCGCAAGTGCTTCAAGCTCTCTCATTTCGCCGTCAGTCAGAACAAGCCCGGCGGCCTTCACAGCGTCTTCAACGTGCTTTACTTTCGTTACTCCGAGAATAGGCAGAGTCCCTTTTGCGATTGCCCACGCTACGGGCAATTGAGCGACTCCGACTCCGTGAGCGTCAGCAATTTCCTTCATGGCCGAATTTAGCGCGTCAAGCTGAGTCATTACTGGGTTGTAGACCTGGCCTCTTGCGCTGTCTTTCGGGAACGGGTGAGCGGTGCTGTATTTCCCGGACAGTGCGCCCTGCTCAAGCACCATGTATGAGAAGAATATTGCGCCGTTCTTTCTGCACCATTCGAGAATCCCGGAATATTCTGATGACCTGTTGAGGAGGCTGTAATGATTCTGAACCGCCGAAACTTTCAGCCCTTCAGCCGCGAGAATCTCTGCTGCCTCGTTAAGCTCCGCGAGATTGTGATTCGACAGTCCGATTTTGCCGATGTTCCCGGATTTTGCGAGGGGGATTAATTTCCGTGTCCATTCCGGCGCGCCCAGAGGATTGTGAATCCAGAAGTAGTCGATAAACTTTGTGCCGAGTCTTTCTGCGCTTCCTTCGTACATGGCCGTAACCGGATTTTCTGCTGACATATCCGCGCACTGAGGCGTGAATTTCGTTGAGATGAGATAGCTTTCACGCGGAACTGTGCGGAGAAATTTCCCTAGTACATGCTCGGATTTTCCCATCCCGTAAACAAACGCGGTATCCCATAAATTGAGTCCCGCTTTCTGTCCGGCCTCAAAGACCGGGCGCAGCTCTTCTTCTGTGAGGTCATTGCCGAATGTTCCGTCATTGCCCCATGCCCACGCGCCTAAAGCTATTTGGGGTATCATTGCGATTTTTCCCTCCGTTAATATTTTGTAGATGGCCTGAATTTTACATGCTTGAAGCTGAGTTGAAGACTTGCGTAATTCCTGCGGTTTTGTGTTTTGCGTACAAGCCCGGCCGGAGCTGTATAATTCCTGAAGGTCAGCGGGCAGGGTCAGGAGTCGGGGCGCAAAAATTTTCACTGCGGTGCGTCCTTATCGTCTCAATGAATTGCGCCGTATAATATAATACTTCAGCGGCAGATAAAGAGAGATTAGCCAGAAACAACCGTATACATAAAGTTACAAGCACGGGAATCAATACGGCAATCCAATATTTAACATTATTCCACACAAAAAGAAGGCTGATAATCAAATGGATAAATCATTCTACATAACCACGCCGATATATTACGTCAACGACATTCCGCACATAGGCCACGCATACACAACAACGGCATGTGATGTAATTTCCCGGTACAAGCGCATGAAGGGCTATGATGTCATGTTCCTGACGGGGACGGACGAACACGGGCAGAAGATTCAGACCGCCGCGGCGAACAAAGGCATTACACCGCAGGAACTCGTTGACCGTATTCACGTTGCCTTCCGGGATTTATGCACGGCACTTGACGCAAGCAATGATGATTTCATTCGCACAACGGAAGACCGCCATATACGAACGGTGCAGGCTGTATTCTCCAAGCTAATGGAACAGGGCGACATCTACAAGGGGACTTACTCCGGGTATTACTGCGTCCCCTGTGAGACCTATGTCCCCGAAAACGCGATGGGCGAGAATCATACCTGCCCCGACTGCGGAAGGCCGTTAATCATCATGGAGGAAGAGAGCTACTTTTTCCGCGCCTCGAAATATGTCCCTCAGCTCATAGAGTACTACGAGAGAAATTTACGGGGAGTCATGCCGAAAATCCGCTACAACGAGATTATGAGCTTCCTGAAATCGGGAGTCCGTGATCAGTCTGTCTCACGCACGACCCTGAAATGGGGCATTCCTGTTCCGGGCGACGAAAATCACGTGATATACGTCTGGTTTGACGCTCTCGTGAACTACATCACCGCCGCAGGCTATCTCGATGACCCGGAGAAATTCGCACGCTACTGGCCCTCAGTGCGTCATATGGTAGGCAAGGACATTATCCGCTTCCACTGCGTAACATGGCCGCTTGTGCTTCTTGCGCTGGGAGTCGAATTGCCGCAGGAAATTTTTGCTCACGGCTGGTGGACTGTTGACGGCGAGAAGATGAGCAAGACACGCGGGAATGTTGTTGACCCGTTCAAGATGGTGAAGAATTACGGCGCGGACGCATTCAGGTATTTCATGATGAGGGAAGTACCATTCGGGAATGACGGCGATTTTTCCGAGCTTGCGCTAGTCGGGCGGATTAATTCTGACCTGGCCAACGATCTCGGCAATCTCCTTAACCGAACGCTGAAGATGATTGACACATACAGGGGCGGAATCGTTCCGGGCAGTGATGAGCCTTCCGAGCTGTCAGAAATGGCGGTGAAAGTTCTTGAGCGTGTCGACTCGGCCATGAATGACTATGCTTTTGACGAGGCACTCAAAGCAATATGGGAGTTTATCGGGCGGGCGAACAAGTTTATTGACGAGACAGCCCCGTGGAAGCTGGCCAAAGATGAGTCGCAGTCAGCAAAGCTTGATTTCGTCCTGCTGAATCTCTATGAGGCTCTGAGATTGTCGGCCATGATGATAGCTCCCGTAATGCCGTCAACCGCCAAAAGAATCTGGACTCAGCTCGGCATTCAGGATGACCCTAACACGGCGCGTTATGACTCGTTCATATGGGCAAAGGGCGCGGGAAATTCTGTCGGGAAGTCTGAAGTATTATTCCCAAGAATAGACATTGAGGCGTGGAAAAAAGCAAAGGAGGAACAGAAATTGACAGAGGAAAAAGCAAAGTCAGCGGAGGAATCACAGTCAGCAGAAATTGAACATGAGCCGGAAATAGGGATAGAGTCGTTCAAAGCGGTAGAGATGAGAGTCGCCCGTATCACGAAATGCGAGGAGATTCCCCGCTCAAAGAAGCTGTATAAACTTGAGGTTGATTTAGGCTATGAGTCCCGCGTTGTTTGTTCGGGAATAAAAGCGTTCTTCACGCCGGAAGAGCTGACCGGGAAGCGCGTAATCCTCGTAACGAACCTCAAGCCCGCGAAACTCTGCGGGATCGAAAGCAATGGGATGATACTGGCCGCAAGCGTCAAGAAGGACGGAGTATCGGAGCAGCTCACACTGATAACGCCTGAGAGTGATATACCGTTAGGGAGCCGGGTGAGCTAGTATGCAGTCAATCCGACAAAAGGAGATGGACTTCCTCAGCACAGAGGCAGCCGGATGGGTTGAGGAGAAAATAATCACGGGCGAACAGGCATCCGCGATAATGTCCCTGTACGAGGTGAAGCCGCGAAATTTGCGGATGGTCATGCTTACGGCGGGGCTAATTTTGCTGGGACTGGGCGGAGTCAGCTTTGTCCTTGCGCACTGGCACGAGATCGACAAAATTATACGTGTCGGGCTGATTGCGGGGGCTTATGTGATTTCGCTGATTGCGTATCTCTTCACCGTGAAGAAATCAGGACGGGCGGGAAAATATTTCCTGCTGTTGTCATCGGCGATATTCGGCGGAGGGATATACCTAATCACCCACATGTACGACATCCCTATAACGCTGGCTGAATTTCTCTGCTACTGGGTCATTCAGGTAATAATAACGTCCGTGATATTCCGGGATGAGTGGCAGGTGTACTTGGCCTGCGCGTTGTCGCTGATATGGATGAATGAGACGGAAGCAATAAACGCATTCGCCCTGTATTTTGTGAGGACGGCAATACTTCCGCTGACGGAATTTTTCACCCCTTGGAGCGCGTTCGCGTTGCTGGCGGCGTTATGGGCTTCATATTTTGCGGTGAAGGACAGAGCAGCCCTCATGCTTTGCGTGATGATAACAGTGCTGCTTCTTGCCTCGCGTATGAGTTTATGTCTAGGGGGAACGTGGACGCTAATTATTCTCGTGATTTCGGGGGCTGTAATGTCGTTCCTTGCGGAAAATTCTGACTGTCAGACTCTTGGCTTGCTGATGGTCGGCGTGTTCGGGTTATTGCTGACATGGCCGATGTTCTGGCGGGGCGGTGAGTTTGAGTCATACCGCAATATTCTGCCTGTCGTGAATGCTGTGATAGTCGCGGGATTATTGCTCGCTAATATCTGGCGGGGTCATTCGGGAGTCGGCTCGGCGTTCTGCGTGATACTTGCGGGAAGATACTTCTTTGATCACCTTTTCGGCTTTCTCCCAAAGGCATGGGGCTTCACGGCGGCGGGAATAATTCTGCTTGTGGGCGCAATATTTTTCGGGCGGATAAGCAGACTTTTCACAAAGAAATAATTTTGCGGGCAGTGCGTATCAACTCTGCGTACTGCCTGCGATTTTCTCCGCGTCAGAAATATTCCCCTGAAACTCAAGCCGGAATTTTCCCCGCGTCATTCCGTTAATCCCCGTAACAAAAATCTTCCTGCCAAACTCCTCCTGCCATGTTCCGAGAAACTGCGCTATATATTCGGCTGTGTGTTTGTCTGTCTGAATGACGAACGCCGCGGCATTGTTTGAGGCCGTAATCTTGCGTATGAATCTCTTTATCGACATGGCTATATTCTCTTCACGCTCAACAAATCCATTATCCCCGCACAAAGGGCAGGAGCGCATGAGAATGCTCTTGAGGTCGGGAAGCTCTCTTTTCCGCGTAAGCTCAACGAGTCCCAAGCGTGTAAGGCTGAAAACTTTCGGCTTCATTCTGTCGTGGTCTAAGAATTTCTGAAACTGTGATAACAATTCGCGCCTGTCTGATTCGCTGTCCATGTCAACAAAATCAACAACGACAATCCCGCCGATTGACCGCAAACGCAGTTGACGTGCAATTTCTCCGGCGGCCTCTATGTTAGTCGCAAGGACAGTGTGCTTCATATCGGGTGCGCTGGTGAACTTGCCTGTATTCACATCGATAACGGTTAGTGCTTCCGTCTGGTCAATCACCAAATATGCGCCGGATTTCAGCCACACTTTTTTGTCGATTGCCTTCCTTATTTCGTCATCAATCCCGAAAACGTCAAACACAGGCGTAACTCCGTCATATAATTTAACGTCAGGGCGTTCAGGATAGAAAGTATCAATAAATTTCCGGGCATTAATATATTCGTCTCTGTCATCAATAATAATCTCGTCAATTTTGCCGGGTATCTCATCGCGCAAAACTCTTCCCAGTGCGCCGAGGTCTTTATACAGCATACAAGGAGCGGGAGTCATGGCGGCCTTCCGTGAGATTTCCTGCCATAATTCTATGAGCGACTGAAGGTCAGACCGTAAATATTCCTCGCTGACTCCCTGCGCGGCGGTGCGTATGATTATGCCGTGCGGGATTTCGGCTTTCAGGGTGTCGGCAAAAAGTTTGAGGCGTTTGCGTTCGGCTGGGTCTGAAATTCTGCGGGATATTCCGGCTTCATCAGAGTCCGGGACTAAGACGAGCCAGCGTCCTGGGAGTGAAACATTTGCTGTAACGCGGGGGGCTTTGTTCTTACGGGCATTTCGGACAACCTGCACGATTACTTCATGGCCGGGTTTTGCTGACGGGATTTCATTGGCGTAAATGAAAGCGTTGTTAGCACCTTTGAGCTTTCCGGGGGATTTCGGCGACAGTTTCACGAACGCGGCATCAATGGCAGGGACGAGAGACTCAATACGCGCCTTGAAGATGTCCCCCTGCCTGACCTCGTGAGAATCCTCTGTGAAGTCGATAAATATCTCGGCTAATTTCCCGTCCTCAAGCAATGCGATTCTTGACTGCTCAATCTCGCGAACGTCAGCCACAACTTTAACGCCCGTCATAATTTCACGCTCCCTGAATCATATTGCCCGACCGCGACTCGCACAGCGTTCACCTCATGCCACCCCGATATGACATTCTGCCCGATGAGATGACGAATGAGTCCGCCTATGGGATTCTGCGCGGGGTCTGAGACGATGATACGGAGCCAGCCGGAATCATTTTCCGCGAGAATGACCGAGTCCGCCCAGAAACTTGCGGCCATGCCGGAAATGTCAGCGTTATTCGTGGTACGGATGAGATATTCGGCGGCCTTGCAGAGTTTTCCGAGATTAGGCGAGCCTTCCGGGGGGAAAATTGCGCGTGAAATGGAAAAACCTTCCGGGAGAGCGTCATTCATGAGGGGGATAATATTTTCGGGAGCGTCAGAAAAATACATGTCAGCCGGCTCATTGAGGGCAACGACTCCTGCGGGAAGCTCCGGGCCGAATGAGATTTTCGGGCGGGGCGAGAAGCCCTGCGTCATTTCGAGGGAGAGTCCTGCGCGTGAGGCAGAGCGTGAGAACATCTGCGCCAGTGCTATATGAGGGACGAAACATGCCCCCCCGCGCTTTGAGTATATCAGGCGTATCCGTGTCATACATCGAGGCAGCTCCCGCCGATAAATTCGCGTATTACTGAGTTGTTCGGGATCCCGTCATTGTTCAGGGCAGGGACGAACCGCAGTATATTCAGCAATCGTAATGCCTCGCTGAACACGGACGAATTTTCGTCAACAGTGTGCAATAACGGCTCGACATACGGCTTCAGGACTCCAAGCTCATACGGCAATGACGAGTTGAAGATGGCATTTGCCCGGCTCCTGTAGGGGAATATATACTTTTTCGCCCCGCGTATTACTTTCGGGTAAACTTCAAGCGTAACCTGCGCCGATTTCCCCCGCGTCCTGTAATCGCGTATTATCCTGCGTAACAGCCGATTGTCGCTCGTGCTTGTCCTGTTGTGAGGGTCAATGCATATCCCCGTCAGAGGCGACACAAATATCCCGTAACGCCCGGCGGACGGTATCATGTCCAAAATCTGATCATTGAGGCCGTGAATGCCCTCCATTATGAGAACGTCAGAAGGCTTCAGCTTTATGACCTTCCCCGGCTCTTTCTTGCCTGTAATGAAATTGTAGACAGGTGTCGTAACTTCCTCCCCCGATAATATCCGCGTCAAATTATCCCCTAACAGTTCGAGGTCTAATGCGTCTAATCTCTCGTAGTCATATTCGCCGGTCTCATCTTTCGGGGAATCTTCGCGCTCCTTGAAATAGTTATCGAGGGGAAGTGTTACGGGAGTTTTTCCGCAAACCATCAACTGAACTTTGAGACGTTCGGAGAATGTAGTCTTTCCTGAACCTGAAGGGCCTGCGATTGTTACGACCTTCACTGGTCTTGAGGCTACATCTTCCGCGATATTTCCGAGTGTCTGAGAGTGGAAAGCCTCCGCGATTAATATTAATTCTTGAATGCGTCCCTCTGTTACGCGCTTGTGTAGCTTGTTCAGGTAGTTCAAATCCAAGACTTGAAGCCAGTGTGCATAGTCAAAGAAAACTTTTCCCATTGACGGATCTAATTTAAGCTCTGGCATTTTGTCGGGGGCATCAGGACGGGGGAATCTCAGCAACATTCCCTGCTCGTAGAGTACAACGTCAAACATCCGCAACGCACCTGTTGAAGACGCTAACGGCCCTCCGCAAAAATACCCGTAGCGGTCTCCGCACCTGTACACCTCCACGGGGTCAAGATTCGCCCTCACGAATAACTCGGCTATTTCCGGCTCTCCCTGACGCTGAAAGACTCTGCGGGCTTTGTCGATTGTGAGAATCTCGCGGGTGATTGCTGAGTCGCGGCGTATTATGTCGCTCATTTCGGCCTTGATTCTGTCAACGTCAGACTGAGTCACGGGGCCGTCATCAAACTCCCAGTAGTGAGAATCTGCGATTGAATGACGCAGGACAGCTTTCCGCCCTAATACCCTCGCGCAGGCTATAATCAGCACAAATCCTAATGTGCGCTTGTAGATTCTCTGCCCTGTGGGTGAAGTTGATGTGATAAATTCTACGGTAGCATCCTCATCCACAACCCAGTCAAGCGGGCGCGTGTAGTTATTGACGAACCACGCAATGACTCTACGCTGCGGCATGTCGTGCTTTGTTATCATTTCCTCCATAACGTCATGGCCTGTTACGGGGGCTTCTCCTGCTATGTAGCTGGCTATGTATGTGTCGCGCTTTGCGGCTGCTGTTAATACGCAAACTGTAAATGCCATTGAACTAATAAAACCTTTCGTGAAAATTTATGATATTATAATATACCTTCAAATACCGTAAACATCATAAAGAAAGGGGCTTGACATATTTAGCATGGCCGTGTATAATACCACACCACACCACACCACACCACAC
>JAFYBQ010000011.1 GCA_017540085.1 Synergistaceae bacterium
GGGGTCAAAACTCAAGACGATTTATGGGGCAAAGAGGGCATCATCACTCAGATAAGCAAGGCTCTGTTGGAACGAATCCTTAACGCCGAGATGGATTTCCACCTCAATAACACAGACGAAGGACGCGCAGCGGGCAACACAAGGAACGGATACGGCAAGAAAACGCTCAAGAGAAAGTGTCATAGAAAAATCTCATACACAGTTTACTTGACAGACCCGCTAAATATAAAAATATCCGAAAAGGAGTGAGTGATATTATGGGCGGTCAGGTTCTTGAACACGAAGGCAAAACTATTTACAACGCGGGTATTAAAGAAGGTATCGCGCTGGGTGAAGAACGCGGAATGCGGAAAGCTAATCTTGAAACCGCCAGACGCTTGCGCGATATGGGCATGAGCGACAACGATATACACAAAGCTACTAATATCTCGTTTGATGACTTGCAAATGCTCTAATTTAAGCTACATATTGCTAATCACCGCGAAAAGATATATTTTATAGACAAACCTCAATGCACCATCGAACAAATTATATACTGCGATGAGAATAACGGCTATTCCATCATCAGGTGCAATTCTAGTGTTTACCGCGAATCTTTTACCGCTGTAGGCATTATGTTTGATGTCCATATCGGCAGTGTCTTCTACCTTTATGGCTCTTGGAAACTTCATCCTAAATACGGCTGGCAGTTCTCTTTCCAGCAATGCATATAAACTCCCCTTTCATCTGAAAAACAGAGGGCAGGATAAGCCTGTCCCCCTGTGTGTTCTTAATATGATTTGCGCCTCAAAAGCAATGCCAGTCCCGGAAAAACGAATGCTAAAACAGTATCTGTGTTCCAAAGAGTATCACATCCGCTACTACTGTTGTTAATAGTCAAAGTGCTAGCCGGGTGAATTGTGTACTCCCATATTGCAACATCGCTGTCATCGCAAGTCTCCCTGTCACCCTTCGTGTACGCAAGAAGGATGAAGTCCGTTGATGAGGTAATACTTTCTCCTAGCGTGATAGATCCCGTGTACTTGAGATTCGGCTCAATCTCAGCACTGGAGGTGGAGATGCAATAGTATATCTCGCGATTTCCGACATCTGCGCTCAAGATTATTGTCTGAGGGCCATCGTATTCACCATTCGGAAGCGAGGCGGACGGAGCGGGCAGGTTAGGGATGCCGGCCTCGTAAACACAGCTCGTTAATGTGGTATCCACCCATTCAGCAAGCGTTGCGCCATCCGGCAGTGATACTTTTCCATCTGTCACCCATATGATTGGCTCGATGGGGTGCGAATCCGTATACTCATTCAGCTCCACCCAATCGCTGGTATCATCATTAGGGTCTTCATGAACATAGTACGTGGTTTTCTCATCCCAGTCTATAGCCCTGTCTTCTGACGTGCCATCAGAGTAATAAACAGTTACCGTTTTAGGCAGGTATGCTTCTATCGCACCATGTTCGACAAAAACATCAGGGATTTCACCAACGCCTATAATAACCTTGCCGCTAGTACTAGCAACAAGACTGTTAGTACGTCTGCCTTCCGCAGTGGTGAAGCTGACAGCGGACACGAACGGGGACACAATCTCTTTATCGTAAAGCGAATCTTGAGCGCGAAGCCATGCCAAAGTTACCTCAGGGTAATGGTTCATACCGATGTTATGCGCGTTTGCGATAAACGTCAATAGCTGGCTTAGTCCGCTGGTTCCGTGAAGCTCGCTCTGGTAATCCGCTGCAGCATAGGTCAGAAGAAACTCCATGAGAACCGGCATATCAGTCCGCAACAATTTTTCCTTCTCTGGTGCTTCCAGATTAAGCGGGACAAAACAATTACTGTCATCCAGCCAACGTACCGCTTTCATGATGTAATATTCTTTGTACGGCCACTGCGGTTCGTTCCATTTTCGCAGAGGATAGACTATCAGCTCAAGCAGTTCTTTCCACTTATTAATACCAGCGTTATTCCAGAATGATTTTAAGTTGTCTCCAAACGCTTTCGTCTCTCCTGTCGTACTGCCATAGAGAATCGACATACAATCACGCAGTGCGCCCTGAATGTTGCCGTCGATAAGGTAGCCCATGTCGAGGTCATGTCCGTCTTTCGCATTGTAGTATTCGCGGGTCATACCCGTCCATTCGCACAGATTCTTGACAAACTCGTCCAGAAAATCGTCCATATACATTTTCTCTCCCCTGCGGAAAAGAAGGTTTGTACGCAACAGCCTGAGATCCAGCCCCCAGACGGTGAACTTGTCGTCAAACGTGAATTGATTGTTGATCACGGAAAGCTGCTCCGCCATCTTTTGATAAACCGAAATGTAGTTGTCTGTATCCGTCTTGTAGAATTCGTTGTCGTGTTTGTTGCCGTCGTTCCCCTCAACGATAGAGCCAGCGTCCGAACCCGGAAGATAATGATCTACACCATAACGCTTGAAATCCATAAATCCGGGAGCCACTCTTGGCACAATATCGTTGCGGTTAATGATGCTATGGATACAGTTGTAGTTTGAGCCGCTCTTCTCCGCTGTCTTCCAGCCGCCCATGGGTGCCTCGACACAGTAAGCGAAAATCTTGTTACCTGAAGCAGCATAGGAATCGACCAAACGTTTGGCCGCAAGATTCGTTGTTGCCCCCGCGCGCGAATATCCTGCAATCCAAAAAACAACATCGCCGCTGGTAATTTCGGAACTTAAATTTTGCTACTCGATATATTTCTTAACTTCGGAAAAAACAATCTGCGCTGCTGTAGAAAATCCCTTGGCTTCACCATCATTTTCCCGTTCCGTACCTAGTGTAACATTGCTTGTCCATTCTCTTTCGTAGTTGGATCCCCGGATTGCAATGGGAATAAGGGTGCGGCCGTATGTCAGAGTCTTTTTCCCGATAGTTACACCTATGCTGTCGGTCTGAGGCCGAACCGTGTTGTAGTAGTTGACGTAAATATCCGATTCCGACACCCCGATGTCCTTCATGTACTGTAGAATGTTCCTGTTCTTGTTAGAATAATCCGCGTCTGGTCCTGTCGCCCCTTCGTTGGAGTAGAAGGCCGCCATTGCCATGCACAGGGAGGCCGTTGCAAGGTGGTTGTTGTAAACATAGGGATCTTCCGCGAAAAAGCCCTCCGAGAAAAAGAACGCCGCCGGTATGTCCTTCATTGCGCCGTTAATAGGTACCTCTGACGGGAAGTTGAAAACGCCTCTATACAGCTTGTAAGCCGTACCACTAACCGTATACCCTCCGCTGACTTCCGTCATTGCCGCAAAAGATGGCATAGCCGAAAATGTCATGGCCATCGCCAGCAGCATAATAATAAACTTTCTCACCTTAGTGTTTGAACCTCATCATCATGCCTGAAAGCGCAAGAAGCATTAATACTCCCTGCACAGCCCCGCAGCCACTGCCAGAACTGCCTACACCGATAACCTGCACAGTTTCAGAGTCTGAACCTGCCTTAGTGTCGAACGTCAAAATCTTCTCATCACTCCATGTTAATCCGTCCGATGATGTCTGAACGGAAATGCTGTACTCTCCCTCAAGAGTCTTTCCGGCAATCGTGCTTACTGTTACGGTGATTCTGTCAGTCGCAACAGTCCCGGCATCTGAAGGACTCATCGTGATGTTAAGCAGGTCATCAGCCGCCGCTCCGAAGATATACGCCGATGATTTCATAGTTACATTACCTATCCTCCACAGCACAGGCGAGGAAGCCTCAACAACATAGCTGCGGGTGATTACATCATTCACGAAATTTCCCGCAGGTGCTTCACCGGGAACATCGCCAGTATTGCCGCCGGGGTCAGTGCTGTCATCCTTCGGGGTCTCAGGAGCAGTAGTGCCGCTGCCGGGCCTCTCGTCAAGCATATACTCAACTGATGAGTCTCCGTCAGTAACAACAAGCCTCAGATTCTTTCCGTTCTTTATCTCTTCCTCGTTTAGTATGAACGTGAAGTATATGCTGTCGCCCTTCGCTATAACAGGTAACATCTCACTTTCAAAAACTACCTCATAATCGCCGTCATCATCAGTGAAATCCATCACAATATCCGCCCAAATATCACTACGGACATCATCACTATTGTAGAGCAATGACACCGCGAACTCACTCTCACCGTCAACCATCTCTGAGAAGTCCGTCTCGTCATTCCAGTCTTTCCACATCGTCCAGTCATCATATTCATCATCAGACTCAGCCGATGCTAAGAATGCTGCAACTTGTGCGGTCTTCTTCACGCTTCTGGCCTTGTACTTCATTACAAAGTCTTTCGCTATCATCTGGGCTGAAGTGTCAGTGCCGTGCGAGATTCCGAACGGAAAATACCCTGTGTTGTTGCCTTCAGGAGTCTTCGTTGTCCACGCTTCATGCACCTCATCAATCTTGTTATCGGGATCAATCACAGCGTAGAATTCATACGCCCCCTGTGAAAGTGCCGGAACATTATCCCAGTTGAAGCGGACTAATGCCTTGTTGTTCTCCGTACCTTTCGTCCAGCCTCCTATAGTATTACTGCCTGGTACAGGTTCGCCGATTAATACACCATTCTCATCACTTCCGGCCTTCCTGTAGTACAGCTTCATAGGAACAGTGAGACTCTTTGCTCCGTCTGATGGCAGAAAGCTGGCGTTGTAGATTGGAATCTGAATCTCGTAGCTCAGTCCAGGGTAAATGATGTTGTTCGCATAGGAGGCAAGAGTCTTGCTGTAAATTCGGACTCCTCTGAGCTTCATTGCGTTGCGTTCAGTGCGCGGGAGAATCTGCTTTGACTTTCCGATTTCCTGCTTGCCTTCAACAAACACATACCTGTCGGGCATTACCAGCGCAGGGTCAGGCTTCTTCCAGTAAGGAGAGTCAGAACCCCAAAGTTTTGCGGTATTAGGAAGGTCGGTAACAGCAAATCCGGCCGTCATTATCCCGCTTTCATCAACGTAAAAATCAAACTGTGAGCTGAATGTTACATCGCGCCAGTCAAAAGCCTTGCTCGGATCTGGGTAAACTACTTCTATTTCCTCCGTGCTGTCAAACTTCTTGCTGAATGTCTCAGTGTTCGTATTTGGGCGCATGTCTGATGATTTTCCGAGAAGAGTCTTCAGAGTCCCCGCTACTTTTGAGAACTGGCTGTATGATGTTACCTGCCGCGATTTACTCTCGGATTTACCCGTTGAGGTCGTAACACTGGCCTTGTGCTTCTCCTGATTCGTTGAATACGAGATAGGCATCACTTTTGGGATTAGGCTGAATTGCCGCGATGAATATCCCGGAATCGTGCTTAATGTTGTTGGATATGAGAAGAGATTTCCTTCCTCGTGTGCAGGCTGGTAGAGAGGATTCCCCGCGTTAGCTCCCTGCCTCGCGAATGTGGCCTTGCTTGATCCTACAGAAGGCTCGTCCGGCGCAATTATGGTCAGGTATAAATCTCCTGAAGCGGCCTTTGCGCTGCCGTTCTGGAGATCGCCTATTATCCATGATGGCACAGGCTTCTTCAGAGAATAACGCCACACATGAGTCTTCGTTACATAGAAAAGCTGTGAGTCATTCTTGCCGGCCTCGATCGTGTTTGTGTAGCCTAATGACTTGCTCGCGTTGGTGAGTTTGGTCTCAGTAGCCTTGATTTTGTCGGTTAAGTTATCAATAAGCCCGCTGATTTTGTCGCCTGCTGTCTTGCTGCCAGTCAGAAAATTTGCCGCGAGCTTTACTCCGCTTTTAACGCTGTCCATTGTCTCAGAATCAACATCTATACCAAGCGGGCCGAATGCCTCAAGTGTCGATGTCGCCTCAAATTTTGTGTCCTTTGCGTCTGTTGTCTTGCCTGAACGCGAGTATGTCGTCTTCGCTGATGACTCGTAGTTGAAGTTCATCGGCCATGCCTGCGGGTAATTCCAGAACTCAAGCGGTATAGTGTCGAGATGATACGGGGGAGCCTGAATTAGTACGGCTGGTGTCCAGCGGTCAGAGACTACCACGTGCGAAGGCTCGCCGAGTTCAACTCCCTCATGAAGGAAGTCGTCAGCAACAAGCCCCATTCCGCACCCGCCTTTGTTCCTCAGAACGTTAGTGCTGTAATAGCTGATGTTAGAATAACTGCTGTCCTTCGGCCACGTTATAAAGAAATTTCCATCTGCGTTTGTGATGTTGCTCCATTCTTTTGCAGTATCCTGAATAATAACAGCTACCTCATCACACGTGCGGTATTTCCCCATTCTTCCCATAAAAGGCCCGGCAACAACAGAGAATCTTGATGGGAAATATGGATACTTGACTGAGAAATCTGCCGTGTAATGGTCAGGAACTCCTTCGCCAGCGTAAAACAGGCTGAAAAAATAGCCTCTGTTTCTATCAACATGGAACGATGATATATCCGGCCCGCCTAATACAGGCTGTATTGATCCTTTGTTGCAGTACCAGAATGTTATATAGCCCTGAGTATGAAGCGTTTTCTCCGAATGCCCTAAGTAGCCTGAAAAGAGACCCGGACTCCACGAGAAATGGCCAACCCCGACAAAAACAGCAAGCTCCGTTTTTCCGTCCCCGTCAATGTCAGCCGCAACAGGTTTCAGCCATGCTACTGTTTGAGTCTGATAGTAGCCTGATGTGCTGTGATAATTCCAGTCCTTTACCGTTTCTGCGCTCTTGAATGCTCCGTTTGTCCATTTGCAGATTTTTACGGCTGCACTGCCGCGAACCTCATCAGCAGTTACACTCCGACTATCGGCTTTGACGCTGGTCTCACAGGTCTTATACACAACAGCAAGCTCCGTCTGTCCGTCCCCGTCAAAATCTCCGGCGGCAACCTCTGCGACAGGATACGACAATATTCCGTTGATACTGCCATAGTAGAAATTTTTAGCCTTGTAAACAGTTTCGCTCGCGGTTTTTGTGGCCTCAAGTGCTCCGCTGCTGTTCAGGCGTATAGTGTAGACAGTGAGATATACTTCTGATATTGTTGATGTTACTACTGCCACCTGATTAGTTATTCCTTCGCCCGTGAAATCACCGACAGCAATTTGTACCGAAGAATAACCCGTGCCATTGACAATATCGCGTATCTTCAGAGGTGTTGCGCTGAATGTTGCTTTACCTTCGTCATCTTCCGCAAGCCTAAAGAATGAAATGTCCGTTTTGCACTCCGAACTGCTGCCGCCGCTTTCAAAGGTTCTATGCGTTGCAAATTCCGTGTCAACTGCATGAGCCACAACGAAATATTCCTCTTTTGAGCTGTTGCGGTTAACCCTGAGTCCGCTCTTCACGTCAGTAAGATACGACGGGCCGTAAGTGCTGCGTTCAAGTGTCGTCTTGATTACATCGCCTACCTTCGTGAACGTGGGATTAGCCGTGCCTTTCTGCTCAACGAGAAACATACGGGCATTAAAGCTAGGTATCTGCTGGCTGTCTCTTGCTGTGTCGCTGTGAAGGAACAAATATCTTCCTTTGCCGTTAGCTGTGAGGTACTGTGCAGTTACAGGGTGAACACCGGCGTGATTCAGTGCCGTATCTATCCGTATGTCGCTGCCGAATGAGCTTGCCATATTGGAGTATGCGCTGAGTTCCTTTCCATCGTTCTGATAGGAGCTTAAACGCCAGCCTAATTCGCCTTTCGTGCCGCCTATTGTGGGAAGAACAAGGGCTGAATATTTCGGTATGCTAGGTTTTGCGCCGTTTGTTTCCCGCATAATGTCGTGAATATCATCCAAAGCCTTGCCGTTGATGTCAGTCTTCAATGGACTTACTGCTAATGCTTCCAGTGATGACGCTGCCAACAGCATGGCCGATATTGCCGCTATGATACATTTTCTTGTAATGTTCATGTGTTTATAACCTCCGAAAATATGCACACATTATTTCTTGACACAATAAGTGAATCATGTGCCGTTCTTGCGCGCTCAAATCTTCAGAGCTGGCGGAGGTCTTACCCTTTTTACGCGGTCAGTATGTGAATCCTGCTTCGGGGAATAGGAATAGCCTGAGTCCTGAGTCCTGAGTCCTGAGTCAATTAGGAGCATGGTCAAAAGATTTTGTCAAGGATAATTTTTACGATATTGATGATGATTATCTCAGGCAACATTCAGCAACTCCCTCAGTTTTGGCTTGAATATATTTTACACCATATATTTATGACAAAATTAAATCTGAAAGTGTCATAGAAAAATCTCATACATAGTTTACTTGACAGACCCCGAAATCCTCGAATATTTTACCTCATCGGTGCAAATCGGAATGACAGCGACTCCCCGCGAAACGAAGTACATATCGAACATAAATTACTTCGGTGAACCAGTTTACTGTTACAGCCTGAATCAGGGGATCGAGGACGGCTTCTTAGCCCCGTTCCGTGTGATTGAACCGCGCATGAATATATCTGACGGCTGGAGACCTGAGCCGGGACAATGCGATATTTATGGGAATGAGATAGAAGACCGAATCTATAACAACCTCGATTATAATTACAATATAATAATTCAGGACAGGACAAGGGCAGTAGCGGAAAGAGTGACCGAATACTTAAAGCGTAATGGACGAAAGACGCGGACAATAATATTCTGCGCGAATGAAGACGCAGCCGAAAGAATGCGGAAGGAAATGGCGAACTTGAACGCTGATATGATGAGGGAAAATCCCGATTACGCAGTGAGAATAACTAGCTCTGACAATTACGGGAAGAGCAAGCTGGAATATTTCACGTCAGTAGATGCAGAATATCCAGTGATAGCGACCACGTCAGAATTGCTTTCAACAGGAGTTGACACGAAAACAGTCGGACTAATAGTGCTGGACAAAAACATATCATCAATGACGCAGTTCAAGCAGATAATCGGGCGGGGAACGCGAATCAGGGAGGACAAAGGCAAGCTGTCATTCACGGTGATGGATTTTCGGGGAGTCTCGCGTCTGTTTGCAGACCCAGAATGGGATGGCCCAGTAGATATTTCATCAGACTTTGACCCGGAAGCAAAATCGCCCGAAACCCGCAGGACTCAGACTCACAGAGTCAAGCCCGTAGTTGACAGTGATGGTTGTGAAGTAGAAATTGTTTCCGAGACCGTATCAAT
Source organism: Synergistaceae bacterium (assembly GCA_017540085.1). NCBI lineage: Bacteria > Thermotogati > Synergistota > Synergistia > Synergistales > Synergistaceae > Synergistaceae bacterium. The sequence goes on from JAFYBQ010000011.1 coordinate 9,036, forward strand.
ATATGATATAGTGGGAAAATTATTGCGCCAAGAAAATATTATTGATTACACCCGGCGCAATATTCGCGGAGAATTTGCCGACCTTCAGCAGTTTATATTACGATGGAACAATGTCGCGAAGAAGCAGGAAATCACCGAGTTATTTAAGAATATGGGCATTGACTTTGATGCACTCAAGAAAGAACAGAATATGCAGGATACAGATGACTTTGATTTTATCTGCTATGTAGCGTTCGGTCAGAAGCCATTGACGAGAGCGCAAAGAGCCGAGAAAGTGAAGAGCAGTGATTTTTTCAGTAGGTACAGCGGTTCGGTGCGTGAAATTCTTGAGGCATTGTTAGACAGGTATGTGAATTACGGAGTCACAGATATAGAAAGACGGGGAGTGCTGAAAATGGAGCCGTTCACGAAGTACGGGAAACCCTCTAAAATAGCCTCGTTATCCACGGTGAAACGTTACAGCGAATTGCTAAAGGAACTGGAAAATCTAATATACATGGCAGGCTGATAGAATGGGAAGTCTTAACGGAGTAATCAAGAACATACGGAACTATATGTGAATGGATTCGGGCATAAGCGGAGATGCTCAGAGAATCGAGCAAATATCGTGGCTTTTGTTCCTGAAAATTTATGACGCAAAGGAATCGGACTGGGCATTTGATGATGAGAATTACGAATCAATAATCCCTGAAAAATTCCGCTGGCGAAACTGGGCAAAAGGCGATAAATCTCCGACAGGTGATGAGCTTCTTCATTTTGTCAATGATGAGCTGTTCCCTGCGCTGAAAAATATACCCGTAACAGCGTCAACAGACATACGAAAGTCAATAGTGCGCTCGGTATTTGAGGACACAAACCAGTACATGAAAGACGGAGTACAGCTCTACAAAGTCGTAAAAGAAATTGACGGAATAAATTTCGACAGCTACGAGGAGTCCACGCCTTTACGGAAATCTACGAGATATTTTTACGCGAGCTTCAGAGCGCGGGCAGTGCCGGAGAATTTTACACGCCGCGGGCCGTAACAGACTTCATTGCGGAGAAAATCAACCCTCAAATCGGTGAGTCATGCGCGGATTTTGCCTGCGGTACTGGCGGTTTCATCACAAGCTGGTTAAAAGCGCTCAAGCCGAAAATAGTAACCACATCAGATCAGGACAAATACGACTCATCAGTTCACGGCGTGGAGAAAAAGCAATGCCCCTATATATCTTGTGCGTAACAAATATGTTATTGCACGACATCGACAGCCCCGACATCAGGCACGGAAACTCACTCGGCAATAATATTCTTGACTACACCGACACAGACCGCTTTGACGTTATCATGATGAACCCGCCCTACGGAGGCAGCGAGAAATCAGACATCATGAATCATTTCCCGAAAGACATCAGAAGCTCCGAGACCGCAGACTTGTTCATGGCCTTGATCATGTATCGCCTGAAAGAGGGAGGAAGAGCCGCCGTAATCCTGCCTGACGGATTCCTTTTCGGGACTGACAGCGCAAAGCTCACGATAAAATTGCGACTCCTTCAGAGCTTCAGCCTTCACACGGTTATACGGCTTCCGGCGACAGTTTTCGCGCCCTACACGAGCATAACGACAAACATACTATTTTTTGACCGCATCGGAAAGACCCGCGAGACATGGTTTTAGCGACTCGACATGCCCGAAGGCTACAAGAATTTCAGCAAGACAAGCCCGATAAAGCGCGATCATTTTTCCCCCGTTGATGAATGGTGGCAGGATAGGCGCGAGATTCAGAACGACGGCGGAACGTTCAAGAGCCGGAAATATTCAGCGGACGAAATTGCAGCGGGGAATTACAGCCTTGACCTTTGCGGGTTCCCGAATGACGAGAAAATCATAATGACCCCTGAAGAGACAATACGGAGTTTTATCCGGGAGCGTGAGAGGCTCGGCGGAATTGTTGACGGGAAAATAGCTGAGATAATGAGGCTTCTTGAGGTGAGCGAATGAAGTTAGCGGAGGATTTGCGGAGGTCAGTATTGCAGGCGGCTGTAGAGGGAAAATTGACGGGAGGGAGTCGGGAGGGCTGGCGGTTTGTTCGGCTTGATGAGATTGTAGCGAAAAGAATAAAGCGCGGGAAGTCTCCTAAATATGCGCCACATAGCAACACGCTTGTATTTGCACAGAAATGTAACACTAAGCGGGGAAATATTGATTTGTCGCTTGCGTTGTATCTTGACGAGTCGACAATAGGGAAATACCCTGAGGAAGAATTTATAATTGACGGAGATATAGTCTTGAACTCTACGGGCCGAGGAACATTAGGGCGCGTAGGACAGTACCGAATAACAGACAATCCGCAAAATATTCCGTTAGTCCCGGACTCACACGTTACAATAATTCGTCCCAAGCAAAATATATCAAGCGAGTATATCTGCTATATACTGAAAAACTATCAGCCATACATAGAAACGCTCGGAGAAGGCTCAACGAAGCAAACGGAATTAAGCGCAAAGAAAATCGCAGGACTCATAATCCCCCTTCCGCCAATCGACGAACAACGCCGTATAGTCTCACGCCTTGACGCAATCCTGCACCTTATCGCCGAGCTTGAGTCAGCAGAGAACGAACTCGAAGCCTTAGAGCGGAGATTCCCCGGCGACATGAGAGACTCGCTTCTTCAGGCAGCAATCGAGAGACGACTCACAGGAAGCAATACGGATAACTGGCGGTATGTTCGGCTAGGTGAAATTATCATCAAATACATTGGCGGGGGGACTCCTGATAAAAGCAATCCTGAATATTGGAATGGTAATATCCCCTGGATGTCGGTAAAAGATTTCGCAGGAGTTAAAGACGGATTCATAGAAGACACGATAGACCACATATCAGAACAAGGCCTCGAAAACAGCGCAACAAATCTCATCATGCCGGGAGCGATTATTATGTGTATGCGTATGGGACTGGGAAAATATGCGAGACTGAAGAAACCTACAGCGATAAATCAAGATTTGCGGGCAATATGGCTTTCTGAAGATGTATTAGCGGATTACTTTCTGTACTTCTATTCCACGCTCAAAATAGAAGGCACAGGAACAACGGTTAAAGGCATAAAACGCAATGAGCTTCTCTCATACATAATCCCCCTGTCGCCAATCGACGAACAGCACAAAATCGTAGCGCGTCTGAATGAATTATTGCCGCTGTGTGAGGCTATGAAAGGAGAATAAATGATGCAAATCAACAAAATCAGGCTTGTGAATTTTCGCGGTATGGAAGATTTGACTGTAGAATTTTCTCCCGGTGTAAACGTCATAATTGGCGACAATGGCGCGGGCAAATCATCACTGTTGAGTGGCATATGCGTTGCGCTCGGAGGCTTATTAGGTAATCTTTACATACAAGATATTAACGCTTCCCAACAAATTGAAGATGAAGATATACGTATGACTTCAGTTTTAGTTGGCGATACAACTGAAAACACAGAGAAACATTTTCCTGTAACAGTTGAGGTTGATTTGATGCTCTTTAATGGGCAGCAACGCTATGAAGTTGCAAAAGAAAACATGTTGTCTCCTTCGATTATGAGAGTTCCCTATCTGCAAAATAACATGCGGGAAGCAATAAGTAATCCGGCGATAAAATTACCCTTGTTAAATTATCAGAGTGCTGAGAAAAAATTTGTTCCTAAAACACAAAGCGCAGATGTAATAAAACTTAGAAATCCAGAGCGCAAGGAAGGATATAAAAACGCTTTCTCAGGTACATCGGATTTTCCTGAGATTTTAGACTGGTGTACTCAAATGGACTATTCTGAATATAGACTTAAACATGAAGTAAGAGAATACAGAAATTTTAAGTCTATAATCTCAAAATTCATGAAGGAACTAATAAACTTAAAGACTGCGCCGCGGGTTGATTATGCCGCAGCGATAGGTCAACTTATGTTTTACAATGGCTCAAACGGAGAGGCTATAAATATTTTGAGTGTCGGTTATCAAAACGTTCTCTGCATGATGATGGATCTTGCCCGCAGGACTGTTTTGTTAAATCCCACAATGGACGAATTGGAGACGCTTGAGGGTGTAGTAATCATCGATGAGATAGATATGCACCTTCATCCTAAATGGCAGTGGAAAATACTTGACGCACTCAAAGCGACGTTCCCGAAAGTTCAATTTATTGTGGCAACTCATTCGCCTATGATAATTTCTTCAGCTAAGGACGCAAAACTTATCAAAATGATAAACCCAAACGAAATTGAGTATCTGACAAGCGCATACGGCTATAATATTTCTGATGTAGTTGAACTGCGTCAGGGAAGTACTGAACTTCCGCGACAAGCCAAAGAACTCAAAAACGCACTTGAAAACAGTATAGATGATGGTAATTTTGAAAAAGCAGAACAATTAGTCCGTGAAGCTGTAGAGATTTTCGGGGAAAATTCATCGCCTGCAAGAGAAATGAGAGATTTTCTTGATGTAAACCGTTGGATTGAGGAGGCTGAATAATGATTTTTATTGAGAAGACCCAACCTTCACAAGAAATTACAGACGCATTGAACCAAGCCAAAAGAGATTTCAAAATTCAATCACCCGAAGAAGCTGCGGTTGCGTTTGACAGTTTAACTAAACGAATAAAAGACCTAATCTGGGACAGCCTTATAGAAGAACAGCATGGTCTATGTGCCTATTGCATGAAGCGAATAGAGAAGAGCGACCCTGATAAAATGACAGCTACAACTATAGAACACTATAAGCCTAAGTCCAGATATTTTGACTTAACGTTGGATTATAAAAATATGCTGGCAGTATGTTCAGGCGGAAGGGGAAAAGACAAAGGGAGAAAATGTCTGTGCTGCGATGCCTCGAAAGGAGATAGGGAAATAAAGATAAATCCCTTTAGTCGCAGTGATATGGAAAAAATCAGGTATAGGTCAGATGGAACTATTTTCACTAAGCCTCTGGATAAAGACTTTGAGCGAGATATTAATAAAACATTAAAATTAAACGGTGAAAGAGATAATAACGGTAATATGCTCAACAATACTTCCACAGAATTGGTGAAATGTCGGCGAGAAGCTTATAAGAATCTTTTTCTAGCTTTTGTAAAAGGTCTAAAAAGCAAAAACAAACTCAGTCGCAGAAATATCGAAAAAAGAATCCATGAATTAGAACAAGAAGAACCCTATAGAGAATGCGTGGGGGTAGTTATCTATTTTCTAAAACGAGAACTTACAAGATATGACTAGAGAGCCACTAGAGAAGGAAATCGAGCGACTTGAAAATAAAGCTATATATGATAAGTTTGCAAGAGTCGTAATTTATTTTCTGGAGAAGAAACTAAAATAGGTGTAATAATTCTCAATTTTTTATTTTCGCAAATGTTCCGTGTTATTCTTCTCCAGCTTTGCACGGTATATAGTAGTAATGCTAATGCCAGTAATTCTCTCAACCTGTTTATAAGAGTGTGTCTCTAATAGTTCCAGCGCGTGATCCAGCTGCACAAGGCTAAACTTCTTTGGGCGGCCATCCTTGAAGTCTGCGTTCTGTCTCGCTATTGCTTTGCCCTCTTGCGTCCTCTGCACAATCATGTCATGCTCGAACTCGGAGAAACTCAGCATGATGTTTCGTATCAGTCTGCCCGTGGGCGTGTCGTCGATGAGCCCCATGTTCAGTACCTCTACGATTACGCCACTTTCACCGAGCGTTTCTAGCAACTGTACTCCCTGAATGAGACTGCGAGCAATTCTGTCTAATTTAGTGATAATGAGCTTGTCGCCACCTTCAATGACCTTCAATAGCTTGTCAAGCTGAGGACGGTGTTCCGATTTGCCACTGAAAACATCTTTGAAGATTTTGACAGCCCCAGCCAGTTTTAGCGCACAGACCTGAGCCTCCATAGAATTGCCCTCGCATGCTTGACCCATAGTACTCACTCGCGCGTAACCGTAAACCACGCAAACCAACCTCCTGTGATGAATAAAACTTTTGACAATGCGAACACCGAAATTCTACAACGCCCGGCGCGAATTTTCAAAAGTGGTCAGTTCGGGTGAAATTATCCAGCCCTAAAAAAATTTCAGCGTAAACGTTAGTTTTTTTGCGTGAACGTAGACTTGACTATCTTCCAAAAATCATTTTTCTCTGAAAGAATGATAAAAATTTTGGGAGATGCTCAAGTTGTATGGAAACGATTATTAGAATAAACAGAGTCATAAATAACTTCGTATGGGGTATACCCGGCCTGACGTTATTGGTGGGTACGGGTATTTATCTGACACTTCTGCTGAGGTTGCCCCAGTTGCGATATTTTCGTTCAGCAATGGCAGAGGTATTCAGTTTCAGAAAAGAAAATGAGAATGATAAATCTGTTTCTTCTTTTGCGGCAATGACTACAGCTATAGCCGCGACTGTTGGAACTGGCAACGTAGCAGGTGTAGCGACAGCACTTCACCTTGCTGGGCCTGGTGCGCTGGTATGGATGCTAATATCTGCTTTTTTGGGAATGTGTACCAAGTTTGCTGAAGTAACATTAGCAGTTCATTACAGGCAGAGGGACGCACATGGTGATTGGCGTGGAGGAACAATGTACATTCTTGAGAATGGATTATGTGAACGCGGAGGTATATGGAAGCCAATAGGTAAAATACTTGCGTTTCTGTTCTCACTCTTCACGATTCTAGCTGTTTTAGGCTCTGGAGCGGCAACAGAGGCAAACTCAGTAGCGGAAGCACTGTTCTTAGGCTGGAATGTGGATCATCTTTACAGCGGCATATTAATGGCTGTTTTAGTGGGGCTAGTCATTATAGGCGGTCTCTCCAGTCTTTCACGAGTTACTGTACTAATTGTTCCTTTCATGTCCGTATTTTATATTGTAAGTTCCCTAATTATCCTCGTAAGTCATGCAGAACATATCCCCACTGTTATCGCTGAAGCATTCCGAATGGCTTTCAGCAATCCTGATCCCTCAGTCATAACGGCAGGTCTTGCAGGCTGGGGAGTGAAGGAGGCAGTACAGAGGGGCATTGCGCGCGGAGTATTCTCGAATGAGGCGGGCATGGGTTCAGCTCCAATGGCGCATGTTACGGCAGATGTAGCACATCCAGTTCAGCAGGGGTTCTACGGGATATTCGAGGTATTCTTGGATACTATAGTTATCTGCACCATGACAGCCCTTATAGTTCTTGTTACAGGCACATTGACCGACACACCAGAACTGACTGGCGCACAACTTGCGCTCCGAGCGTTTGAGTTCGCACTAGGGCCTATTGGTAAGTATATTTTTTCCATTGGTTTTCTGTTATTTACTGTTACAACAACGCTGGGGTGGTATTGGTACGCTGAGACGGCAATAACGTATATGTTTGGCGTTAGGGTTAAGACCGTCATGAAACTTCTGATGATTACGATGATTCTGATTGGCGCGGCCGGAGCACAGTTCTTCGGCTTGGCTGGCAACGAGTTTTTGAACAATCTCTGGGACATATCTGACACTCTTAACGGCTTAATGGCATTGCCAAACCTGATTGCATTGCTGCTTCTATCCTTCACGCTCAGAAGAATAGTGAACGATTACGACGCAAAAAAGAAGCGAGCTATGGCGAAGAAAAGTACGATGTCAACTGATATGCGAAAATTGCTGATTGTGTCAGTATGCGCGACGTTGCTTTCTATGGGAATGGTTTATTTTGGCGGCGGCTTGCGGGATAGAGTCCACGAAAGAGATGTTTCACTGCAAAGAGTGCTTGAAGCCGGACATATAGTTCTTGGTGTTGACAGCGCATTTCCCCCCATGAGCTTTGTGAGTGATAACGGTGAAATAGTTGGCTTTGACATCGAGCTTATGCGTGAAGTAAGCGATAGGCTAGGTATTGAGCTTGTGGTACGGCCTATTGAGTGGGGCAACAAGGAAAACGAATTGCGGGACGGAACGATAGACTGCATAGGCAGCATGTCGGTTGTTTCCGAAGCGGCAAAGTCTATTAACTTGTCTGAATCGTATGTGAAAGAAGACCTTATCTTTGTCATTCGTAGTGATAGCAAGATAAAGTGGTTGCGCGACCTCAAAGGCAAGACGATTGGTGTGCAGGCAGGTTCAACTACGCAGGACGCACTGAATGCGACTGATATTATCAATGATGTTACGGTCGTGCCACTTGCTGATAACATGTTGGCTCTTAGGCAGTTGAAGGAGGGTAAAATTGATGCTGCTCTCGTGGATTCTCTTGTAGCGTTTTATTTCATATTCTCAAGCAACGAACGGTACTTTGTCCTTTCCGATAATCTTGGCGAGGAAGAACTAGCAATAGGCTTCAGGAAGAACGACCGAAAACTAAGAGATAAGGTGCAGGATGTCATCAGCGACATGAAGGCTGACGGTACTTTAGGCAAAATATCTCAAAAATGGTTCGGAAGCGATATTACAATCGTGAAGTAGCGTCCATAAGGAGAGAATGAAAGATGGATACAAAGGAAGAAAAGAACGGCAGCTCCGCCTTGAAGAAAGTTGATGTAACTACGATAATAATCCTGTTTTTTCTAAGTGTTGTCATGGCCTACTACGCAATGCTTCAGCACGAAATGAAGCAGAGAATAATCGTGAACCTAGAGCTCACCGCAACAAAATCAGCCGAACAGATAAATGAATACCTTTCTACAGGTATAGACATCTTAATGCTGGCCTCGCATACACTTGATGACATGATTCGTGATGATAGACCACAGAAGGAAATACTTGACTTTCTTGTGAACCAATCCGCCGCTATAGTCAATATTACGTCTGGAAAGTCAACAGGTATATATGCCGCCATAGGCAACGATTTTCTTGACGGAACTGGATTTGACACAGGAGACGATTTTGTCCCCTCATCACGCCCGTGGTACATTGGTGCAAGAGCCAACATCGGAAGAGTTGCTGTCATAGACCCATATATTGATGTGCATACTAATACAACAATGATCACGCTTGCGAAGACGTTATGCGATGTAAAAAGCGTTGTGGCGTTGGACTTCTCAATGGAGCATCTGCAAGCCTTGACAGAGGAGCTTAACACCCGTAGTCAGACAGAGATGGAGATAGTTCTTGACAGAAAATATAAGGTAATAGCGCACTCCGACAGGTCTAAAATCGGTCAAAGTTATATCAGCGAAAAGGGTACATTCGGCAGTACGCTGATAGAGAAGTTGCGTTCTTCCAATGAAAATTTTTTCTCGTTCAGGTTTGGTGATTCTGATTACATAGTGTACACGATGCCAGTGGCGAACAACTGGCTATGCCTGTCTGTATTTGATACAACGTCAGCGTTTGTTACACTGAGAAAGATATTTATTCTTACGATTATAGTATCATGCCTAGTCATTACAGTGTTGTCGCTTATCATTTGGCACTCAGACAAGAAAGCCCGTCTTGCTCAAGAGTTCAACGAGAGAGCCGAACGAGCGGCAGCAGCGAACGAAGCGAAGTCCTCATTTCTGTCGAATATGTCGCACGAAATCCGAACGCCTATAAATGCTGTTCTTGGTATGAATGAAATGATACTGCGCGAGAGTGAAGAGCCAAATGTTATTGAATACTCCGAGAATATCCGAGCGGCGGGGACTACGTTGCTGGGTCTCATCAATGATATTCTCGACTTCTCAAAAATCGAGGCTGGCAAAATGGATATTATTCCTGTCAATTACGACCTTTCATCAGTAATCAACGATCTTGTTACGATGATACAGACTAGGACGGATAAAAAGGGTCTGCTGTTAAAACTCGACTTTGCCGAAGACATCCCCAAAGTGCTTTATGGAGATGAAGTTCGTATAAAGCAAGTAGTTACGAATATTCTCACAAATGCTGTAAAGTACACAGAGAAAGGCAGTGTAACATTTCATATCGGCTATGAAAAGATTGCTAATAATCCTGATAGCGTATTTTTGAACTTCTCCGTAGCAGATACTGGTATAGGCATAAAGCCTGAAGATATGGCCAAACTGTTCTCCGAATTTGAGCGGATTGAGGAAAAGCGTAACCGCAACATTGAGGGTACTGGATTAGGAATGAATATCACGAAACGCCTGCTTGAGATGATGGGTACATCGTTAAAGGTTGAGAGCGTATACGGTGAAGGGTCAATGTTCTCATTCCGGCTTCAACAAAAAGTCATAAAGTGGGAACCGCTCGGCGATTATGAGGCAGCACACAGAGCGTCGCTGTTGTCTATGAAGAAGTATAAGGAAAAATTCACCGCACCTGACGCTCATGTACTTGTTGTTGATGACACGCCGATGAATTTGACAGTGTTCAAGGGTCTGCTCAAAAGGACACTCGTAAAAATTGACACGGCTAACAGTGGGTTAGAAGCTCTTTCACTTGCAGGGGACAAGAAATACGATGTAATTTTCCTCGACCATATGATGCCGAATATGGACGGAATAGAGACACTTCAAAGACTGCGGGCAGGAACGGAAGGGCCTAATATAAAGACTGCCACGATATGCCTGACAGCGAACGCAATATCCGGCGCACGTGAGGAGTATCTTGCTGTTGGCTTCGATGATTACCTGACCAAGCCGATAGATGCCGTGAAACTTGAGGAAATGATGATACGTTATCTTCCTCCTGAGAAAGTACTTGCTCCCGACAGCGAATCAAATAGCGGTGCTGAACCTGAACAGAAAACCGAATTGCCGGAGTGGTTGTACGGAATAGATGAAGTAGATGTAAAAGCCGGGCTAAAACATTGTGGCGATGAAGAGGCTTATCTGGATACTCTCAAAATCTACGGCAGTTATTCCGCAACAGGGGCGGACGAAATCGCAGGCTTCTGGAGCGTTAGGGACATTGCGAACACTACGGTAAAGGTTCATGCGCTGAAGAGTACATCACGTGCTATAGGAGCGGAGTCTTTGGGAAGCCTTGCGGAGAAACTCGAACTTGCTGGCAAGGCAGGTGATGAGACCGTGTTGGACGCTGAACTAGCTGGACTGCTGGAGCGTTACAGGGCTTTGGGGGCAGCATTATCCCCGTTGTACGCACCTGCAAAAAATGCTCAGGACGACAAGGAGCTTCCGCTTATTTCAGAAAATGAATTACGCGAGGCATATAATTCCATACGTGAGTGCGCGTTGAGTCTTGATACCGATGGTGCGGTGTATGTGTTGGACTATCTGAACGTTTTTCGCCTTCCTGAGAACGAGAAGCAGAGAGTCGAACAGCTCCGTAATGCTGTAAACGATTTTGATTGGGATTGGGTGAACGCAATTCTAGCATAATTTTAAGGAGGTATTCATAATGGCAAAGAAGGTTTTGCTAATCAACCAAAACGCAGTACTGATAATCGGCAGACTGCTTCCGCTTCTGAAAAGTTCAGAGGTTGAATGCGTCAGTATCGAGCCGAATACAGAGAAACTAATGCACGAGAAGGACAGCACGGATATTTTCGTGCTAATTGCGGGGGATTTTGTATACGAGGCCAAAGATTTCCTTGTGTTCTTGAAAGATGTGTATTCTGCCGTCAAAAAGCCGCTTTGTGTCATGGGTTATGACAAAGAAATAAATGTAATAGAACAGAGTATCCCCAAAAACATGATAGCGCGCGAATTTGTCCGTCCCATAGACATCATTACTCTGTCGAATGAGTTGAAGATGATGCTTAACTCTGATGACGCGAGCAAGGAGAAAAAGCAAATTTTGCTTGTGGACGACGACATTACATTCCTCAAGATGATGCAAAAGTGGCTTGGAACAAAGTATCGTGTTGCCGCAGCACGTTCCGGCCCGCAGGCACTCAGTTATCTGGCGGAACATACGGTTGACCTAATACTTCTGGATTACGAAATGCCGCTGATGGACGGCCCGAAAGTTCTTGAAGCAGTCCGCAGTAAGCCGAAAACAGCGAATGTCCCCGTGATATTTCTGACTGGTAAAAGCGACCCGGAGAGTGTGAGGAGCGTAATGAGCTTAAAGCCAGCAAGTTATTTCCTGAAGTCCAGTAACAAAGAGGCGATAATGCAATCGCTGGACAGTTTTTTCGTGAATCATTAGGAGGTTTTATCATGAGGCGTTTATTTATGGTTATTGCGGTGTTGTTAGTGATTTCTGCTCCTGCGTTCGCACTCAGTGATTCGGAATACCGCAGAATGATGAAAGACCCTGAGTTTTCAGCGGCTGACAGGGAATTAACGAGTGCGTACAATGAGGCAAAAAGAATAATGAGCGAGTCTGAGTTCGCCGGATTCAGGGAGTCCCAGCGCAACTGGATAGCCAAACAGCGAGATGTCCGCGCAAAAACATTCATGGAGGATGGATATTCACGAGTCGAAGCGTACACCAAAGCCACGCTTGAGAGGGCAAAAGGAATCCGGGCAAGGCTTCATGTGATTCAAACGTGCGTAATTGATGATGTCGGTGAAATTGACGAGGCATATTATGACAACGGCAAAGGCTCATACCTTCATTTGTCTCTAGTGAGCCGTGCGCAATTCTGGTTTGAGGTGTCATTTGCCGGACAGGGCGACAAAGTTGTGATGATGGGGCATTTTGACCCTGACGACAATACAATCGCGCTTGAGGATGGCGGATTGAAGGCAGTTTTGACGTTCTCAGACAAAGACACGTTAAGCGTGAAAGTCAACGGCGCGTTCAGAAGGGCTTTCAGTGTTGACGCAGGCGGGAAATACACGAGGCATTACGGGAAATAGTGAGTTGGAACTGAATATAGCAGTAGTAGATGATACATTGTCAGACGTTTTCAGGCTCAAGAGTTTTGTAGAGAGCTGGTTTGCGGCAAGTGAGCATAAACTCACCGTGATAATGACATTCGCGAGCGGAGAAGAAATGCTGAAGGCTTTTGAGCCTAAAATGTTTCAGATAGTGTTCATGGACATAATCATGAAGGAAATTAACGGTGTCGAGACAGCAAAAATTCTCAGGGATTACGACCCCGAATTGTTGATAGTGTTCACGACAACTTCACGCGAATATGCCTTTGACGCTTTTCCCGTTCACCCGTTTGATTACGTCCTGAAGCCCTACAGCAAAAAGGATGTCAGCAAAGTACTTGATGAGGCACTGCGATTCTTTACGGCAAGCGATCCGGCAGTAAGGATAAAATCAGCCCGCTCCGAATGTACAATCCCATTGCGTTTAATCAGCTCGGCAGTCTCAAATAATCATACTGTCGAGATAATTTTAACGGATGGCAAAACCATATCAAGCACAATGACATTCAGACAGGCGGAAAAACTTTTTTCGGACAATTCGCGCTTCCTTCTGTGCAATCGTGGAATAATCGTGAACATGTCGGAAATTTCAGCACAGGAGGAAGGAGTCTTTATCATGAAGAACGGAACACGTTATCCTATTCGCGTAACAGGTCAGTCAAAAATCAAGGCGGCATTCTCTCAGTACCTTATACAAAAACTGAAAGGGAGCATTGAATAATTATGAATATGAATATATTTTTGAGGTACGTTATTGAACTTGCGATAATAATACCTGACGCAGTATTTGTATTTTTGCCGGTAATAGACTCACTGTGCTGGCGCAAATGGGTAACCTATAGTGTTTTGGGAGTGCTTCTGCCTGTTTTTGTGGTTAGTGCGGCATGGGTGAGCAGCATAGAAATGTTCCCCGTTATTCCCGTTCTTGTAGTGAGTGTGATGTTTCTGTTCTTAGTATTTTCCTTCTCGGTGAAAGTGAGTCTTGGCCGTAAACTTTTCTGTTTCTTCAGTTCCATAATGCTTGGAGCGTTCTGCCTGTTGTATTCGATTTCGATTATGGCATCGTTCGAGGCTGAGAATGAGCTGTGGGCCTCAACACGTCTTCTTACGATTGAGTCTGGGCTAGTGTCATTATGTATTTCGTTGTTCATAGGTGCAGTAACATTCAGCCTGCCTACAAAAAAAATCTCCGAGCTACTGAATGAGGAGCTTGTGAACGGAATGTGGGATTATCTTTTTCTGTTGCCTTTAGGTGCAACGGTATTAATATGGTGGCTGACACCGATATGTCCCAAAGTGCTTTTGATTGCGCGTTCTCGCGTGTTTATGCTGGTGCTTCTGCCGTTAATACCGCTGATGATTCTGCTGATTTACTATTTGCTCTGGTGGACTGCCTCTAGATTCTCGGAAAGCGCGAGGCTTCAGCAGGAGAATATGCTTCTCACAATGGAGGGAAAACGCTACGAGGAATTGCGGAATTATATGGACGAAACACGGACACTCCGTCATGATTTCCGCCAGCATATATTAGTGATGACTCAGCTTTCAGGAGCTGGAAAATTCAGCGAGCTTCAGAATTATTTGCAACAGTTCAGCGAAGGGACAGAGACGAATTACACGGGGTACTGCGACAATATAGCCGTTGACGCAGTAGCTTCACATTACACGGCGTTTGCGGAGTCTCAGTCAACAAAAATCGACTGGAGAATGACTCTGCCTCACGACCTACCAATGAAGGAGTCAGATTATTGCGTGATACTGGGTAATCTCCTTGAGAATGCGTTAAGGGCTGTGAAAAACTTATCGGAGGAACGCCGGAAAATAACGGTGATCTCATCACTTCTTTCAGATACGATAATAGGACTCTCAGTCGATAACCCTTACAGCGGGCGAATCAGATTCAGGCGTAACGGCCTCCCGCGTTCAGACCGAGAGGGACACGGAATAGGACTTACCTCAGTGCTGAATACGGTGAAGCGTTATGACGGTTCAATGAATATCACGGCGGAGAAGAATAAGTTTTCCGTTGATATAGTCCTGTATTGCAACGGGCAGTGATTACGCCTGCACTATAATTAAACATAACATAAGGAAAGAAGGCGCATTATTGATGCTAACAGTATTACGTTCGCAATCACAGGTAACAATTCCTGCTCCTGTAATATCAAGTCTTGGGCTGAAAGAGGGAGACCAGCTCGAAATTTTTGCGGACAACGGAATAATTAGCATGATACCTGTTACCGTTTACCCTGATAAATACGTTAAGCAGTTGCAAGATGAAGCCCGGCAGCTTACAGACGACATAAAATCAGGGAAGCAGCCTGTATTTGACAGCGTTAATGATTTGATTGACGCGCTGGAGAAATCCTGATGCTGAAAATCACATACTCGGAGCGTTTTCACACGACATCTTGAAGAAGTTTTAACTAACGACTCTGCGTAAACGTTATTTTATCTGCGTGAATGTTGACTTGCCTGTCTTTGATTCTGAATGATGAGCTGAAATAATAATCACAAATCCATACAAGGAGGCGTTTTCTTCATGAAACGTTTAATTGCGTTATCGGTATTATTGGTGGTGTTGCTTTCATCGGCGGCGTTTGGTGCAAGGCAGGATTTCGGGAAGTTCTCGGTCGATGTTCCTAAAGGCTGGAGAGCAGTGCAGGATGACTCAAGGGTTACCCTTACGAAGGGCAATATGATAATGGAGATCGAACTTGCTTCAATGGGTAAAAAATCACTTGATGCAAGAGCGAAAGAAATTGCGAGGCAGCACGGCTCAAGCGACTGTGAGGACATTGAAGACTACTACACTTTCACATACGTTGAGGACGGAATAGAGAGCTTCGGCAGAGTCTCCGAACCAAAAAAGGGAATGTACCTGCTTGTTCTGATTACTCCTCACGATAATGATGTGATGTTTGACATCGAGGACTCAATCAGGGTGAAATAACCACAGCGGACAGAGGCAACCCGAATTTATATATACGTCGGGAAAATCAGCTATCGCAGTCTGAATTAGGAGGTTTTATCATGAGGAAAATTTTTGCGGCTTTGATTGTTGCAGTAATGTTTTGCGGCTCGGCATACGCTGAAAGGTTCTCGAACTTCCCGGCTTACGGCATTTGCATGGGGGACAGCGTGAGGTGCAGGGAAAATCCCGGCAAAAAGTCAAAGATAATTAAGCGTATCAACAAGGGCGATGAAGTCCAAGTTGTTGGACAGCGCACAGCAGGCGGTGAATTGTGGTATGAGGTTTATACCAGTCCTGACAGCGAAGACGAGGAAGGCCCTTTCTGGGTATCGGCAAGATATATAGAGCCTGAACACTAAGAAGGGAGAATCCCTCATGAAACGTATAAATCGAGAGGAGGTTTCATAATGCGGAAATTCATGCGGAGTAATTTTTCTGCGTTTATTCTTGCGTTTGCGCTGATTGTCTGCACGTGCATTCCGGCATTCGCTACCACCAGTTTGCAGTACGTCTACCGTTCAGCCGACAGCAACGGAAATGTTATCTCGCAAACTAGGACTGCTAATAAAGTTAATCAGCTCATATCAAAAAGTGAGGTAGTCTTGGAAGACTCTAAGTGGTATTACCCTTACAGTAAGACAGTAGAAATTACAAGCATTACTGTCAGCGGTGATGCTCATCTCATTCTTTCGAAGGGACACACTCTCACTGTCAAAAAAGGTATTCATGTGCGGAAGGGAAGCAGTCTCACAATTTACGGTCAGCCTAATGGCGATGGTACACTCATAGCCACAGGCGATAGCGGCCAGGCAGGTATTGGCGGCTTGAATGGAGAGCCAAACAACGCAATCACAATTACCATTCACGGCGGTAACATTCAGGCAACAGGCGGCGGAGGCGGTGCGGGCATTGGCTGTGCTGGTGCATGGCCCTCCTCAATCACGATATACGGCGGAACTATCACGGCACAAGGCGGAACAAACTCAGCGGGCATTGGCGGCGGTGTCGGAGCTGTCAGACCAATGATTAACATCTATGGCGGCAGCATAACGGCGACAGGCGGCCAAAATGGAGCAGGTATCGGCGGCGGTTTTGATAGAAACCCAGTAGAATCAGCAAATCAGCCCGGTACAATCACCATCTACGGCGGGACTATTACGGCAACGGGCGGCAAACACGAGCATGTTAGTGCTTATTCTGACCTATCTCAACGCTACGCAGCGGGTATCGGCGGCGGTGATAATTCCATATACTACACAGTCAACATTTACGGCGGCAATATTACGGCCAGCAGATATGACTATCACAACGGGTATGGCATTCGCGGCCAGATAACACTCAGTTACAGGAACGCGGGCGACTCAATTTATGCCACAAACTACGGAGGAACGGTAACGGTTGCTGACGGCAAAACTTTTATCGTTGACGGTACAGAGATTAACGGAACACTTGAAATCATTAAGGAAGAGGTGTCAACATCGCCAACGGAAGTATTAGTATTCGATACTTGTCCGGCAATAGACGGCAAGACTCTCACGCCGCAATCTTCGTACAAGGTCAACATAGGGACGACTGGAATAACAGCAAGCACCGCGAAAGCGTTTACGGGTGAGACTGTAACGCTGAGTCCCGCTGAAGGCTATACACTGACCGGCATCACGGTAGACGGCGCGGCAATCACGGGAAACACATTCACGATGCCCGCGAAAGATGTTACGGTTACGGGAACGGCAACCCCGATAACGTACACGATTACGTATAATCTTGACGGCGGAACGGTTTCGACAGCAAATCCTACAACGTACACTGTTGAGACGGAGACATTCACGCTCAAGAATCCGACGAGGAGCGGCTACTACTTCGTGGGCTGGAGCGCGTTCGCGGGCGGTGTTAAGAGCATAAATCTTATGATACTTAAAGGCTCAACGGGCGACAGGACATACATTGCGAATTGGGAGCAAAGTCCGGTTGCTTTAGGCTGGACTGACAGTTACAACGCGGACGGCACAGAAGAGAGGCCTTATTTAATCAGCGACTCTTACGGCTGGGATTTTCTGGTAAATGAATTGCAAACGAAAAACTACAGCAATTACAGCGGAAAAATTTTCAAACTCACAGATGACATCACAGTAACGGAAATGCTCGGAACAAACGGTAAAGAGTTTTCGGGGATTTTTGACGGCAACGGAAAGACCCTGACGTTCGATTATGAAAACGCTACAGCTCTCATCATTGCCCCATTCAAATACGTGAAGGGCGCAACGATTAAAGATTTAACTGTTGCGGGAACAATCAATAGCAGTAGGAAAGATGGTGGGAATAAGTATATCGGCGGACTTATCGAAAGGGTTAATAAAGGAGAGACGACAATCGAGAACTGTAAATTTGTCGGAAAACTTCTTGCAACGGACAGTGCGAACGCATACGGAGGCGGATTCGTTGTTCATAATTCCGGAACATTGACGATAAACGGGAGTCTCTATGCTCCGGCAGAGCTTGAGGACGGCGAGACTGAACCCAGCAAAGAAGGTACAGCGACATTCGCGCGCAATAGTACATACGGAACGAGTACAATCACGAACAGTTACTATACGCGGACGCTTGGGACTGCACAAGGTGAACAGATCTATACGGTTACGGCTGATTATGACATCACGATTGAGCTTGCTGGAGACAGCGAGAACGTCCTGACACATGACGGGACGATTTACGCGGGAAGCGGTAAGACTTTGAGCCTGACAATCAGCGGAGGCAATACGAAAGACGGCTACACGTTCAGGGGCTACAAGGCGAGTGCTGGAACGCTGACGGAATCGGGCGGGAAATATTCTCTGACAATGCCGGAAGGAAATGTAACGATAAGCGCGGAGTTTGTCGAGAATATCAGCTATATTGACGCAGACGGACAGAATGCAACGACCAGCGATTACACGGTACTAACGTCGAGCATGACGAGCCTGACCGCCGGAACGTATGTAGTGAAGGAGAACGTAACATTAAGTGCGCTGACATTAACGGGCGATGTGAATCTGATACTTTGCGATGGAGCGACACTGAGCGTTACGGGAAATGTCAGCGGGGCGAACTCCCTCGTGGTTTATGGGCAGGACAGCGGAACGGGAACACTCACAGCCGCGAATATAACCCTGACAGGTAACAAGAATTTATCTGTTTACGGCGGAAATTTGACGGCAGGGACGATTAGCGTTGCTGGTACGGTTACGGTGAAACGTGCAACGGTCAACAATGAGACGTATGAC
The DNA here is from genome assembly GCA_017540085.1 of Synergistaceae bacterium. Taxonomy (NCBI): domain Bacteria; kingdom Thermotogati; phylum Synergistota; class Synergistia; order Synergistales; family Synergistaceae; species Synergistaceae bacterium. Next base: position 27,950 of record JAFYBQ010000011.1, read on the forward strand.
GCAAACGGCGACAGTACCACGAATTACACAGTAACGTTTGATTCCAACGGAGGAAGCGCGATTGATTCGCAGACGCTGAAATTCAAGTATGGCGGAATCGTAAAGGCAACGAAGCCAGCAGAACCGACACGAGATAATTACGGCTTTGTGGAGTGGCAGTTGAACGGAACGGCCTATGATTTCAGCACGGCTGTAACTGGAGACATGACGCTGACGGCTAAATGGACTGCAACCGAGTACACAATCACATACAACGGTACAGACGAAGCGACATTCACGGCTGCTAACCCGACGAAGTACACGGTCGAGACTACAACATTCACGCTGAACAATCCGACAAAGAACGGCTCAACGTTTGCGGGCTGGACAGGAACGGGGCTTAGTGGAGCTACAATGACCGTAGAGATCGCACAAGGCTCGACAGGTGCGAGGACTTACACGGCGACATGGACGGGCGGAGGTTCAGAAGCTGAAACGAATGCGCCGAGCTTCAAAACTTATCAGCTGAAACTTGAGGGAAGAATCGAAGTGATTTTCTACGCTGATATTCCTGAAAAATTCCGCAATTTCGATACGATTGTAATTTTTGATGTAAGCGGCGACAAATCGAATAATAATCCCCGTGTGTTTGATGAAGATTTCAAGAATGATTCGGGCAGTTATTACGGTTTCAAATGCGAAATAACTTCCGTGCAGATGGCAGACGTAATTACGGCGACTCTGAATTACAAAGACGGCAATGAGACAAAAACAACAACGCTGAAATGCCGGGCGAAAGATTATCTTGATTATGGCATAGAACACGAGACAGATGCAACAACACGTGAGCTTCTGAAAGCCATAAAAGATTACGGGCATTATGTACAGCCTTCCTTAGCGCAAGAAAATGGCTGGACCGTAGGAAAGGAACACGCCGAAATGGACTGCGCTACTGATGAAACGACTTTTGACGGCTATATTTCCGGCGCACAAAGTGATGTGTCGGCGAATTACGCTGCTGAAATCAGCTCAAACACTGCCGGAATAACAACAACATACCAGCTTGACCTTAAGAGCGATACGGAGATTTATGTTTATGTGTCTCCTGCTTCAAGTGTAAGCGCGACATATCTTGACGGTTCAGAGTACAGCGTTATTCAGGATGGCCGTTACTGTGTGAATATATCGGGAGTTTCAGCGCACCTTTTGGGCAGTCCTTATACAGTAACAGTGAAATACGGAGACAGCAATGAATTTAACATAAAAGTTTCGGCGTTGTCCTACGTAAATACAGTTTTGAGCAATTCAAGCGATTCAGTCATACGGAGGGCTGTAACCTCTCTGTACAGGTACTACACAGCGACAAAGGCATACAGGCAGGCTCACGGCTATAACGACTGAGCAGAAACAGAAAGGAGGCGTAATGTTATGGCTCGGAAAGCGGAATACAAGAGGCTTGAAATCGAGGTCATAGATTACGAGTACGAGGACGTAATCACCACGAGCGGGGGTACTGGCGGCGGAACAAAAACGCCCGAATACCCCATTACGGGTAGCAGTTACAGCTTGTTTTAATGTGTGGAATGAGCAGGGTAATGGAAACATTTTAACCCTGCTTTTCTCAACAAAACGAACCATGAGTAATGTTTATAGAATAGCGGACAAGAACATAAAAATAACCTCTCTGTTCTCGTTCATACACGTTTATTGCAAAGGATATGAGACAGAGTGCGAGCCGGATTTCGAGATAGAAATCACAGATAATGACATAAAAGCGGAAAGCCGAACACTTCAGGTCGAATCGGCAGGAGGCTGGCTTGAAATCTCAGCAGTATACAGGAAGATAGCGGAAATAATGCCGAAGTATGACACGCTGATGATACACGGCTCTGCGGTTTCAGTTGACGGAGAAGGCTATTTGTTCACGGCGAAAAGCGGAACAGGAAAATCAACACACACGAGATTATGGCGCGAACTTTTAGGAAGCCGTGCTGTGATGGTGAATGATGATAAGCCGTTTATCAGGATTTCAGAAGACGAAGCGAGGATTTACGGAACGCCTTACTGCGGCAAGGAAGGACTGAACACGAATATGTCAGTACCGTTGAAGGCGATATGCGTTCTTGAGCGTTCGGAGACGAATCGGATTAGGCAGGTTGACTTCAGCAACGTGTACCCGATTTTAGTTCAGCAGACATATCACCCGTCAGATAGGGAGATGTTTAACAGGACACTTGAATTGTTGGACAGACTAAGCCGACATGTGAGTTTTTACAGGCTTGCCTGCAACACAGAACTAGAAGCGGCAGAAATTTCTTATAACGCAATGAAAGGATACACAGACAATGAGATTGAAAGACGAATTTTTAACCCACACGAGCGGCGGTGAAGCGTATTTAGTGCCGTCAGGGAATTTAGCATTTCGTGGATTAGTGAAGGGTAATGAAACGCTCGGAGAAGTCATTGGATTTTTGAAGACGGACACGACGGAAACTCAAATCGTGAAAAACCTGCGTAAAAAATATGACGCGCCAGCCGGGACAATAGAATTTGACGTGAGAAAAGCAGTTGAAGTATTGCGTAGCGTGGGAGCATTAATTGAGTAGCCTCGAAAAATATTTATCGGAACAAGGGCGAGTGATCTCTGCGAATGTAGGAGTGAGTATGCTGCCGTTACTGCGTGAGGGCAAAGATTTATTTTTCATCGAGAAGAAAGGCGCGGAACGCTGCAAAGTTGGGGACGTAGTTTTGTATCGCCGAAAGCGTCAGTATGTACTGCACCGAATAATCGAGGTTAGGCCGAAAGATTATGTAATACTAGGCGACAACTGCGCGATTAAGGAATACGGGATCAAGGACAGCGATATTTTAGCGGTGATGACATCTTTTATTCGCAACGGCAGAGAACACAGTGTGAATGAACTTGCGTACAGGATATATTCATTTGTGTGGCTGAGAAGTGCGCCGATCAGAATATACCTGAGACAGAGAATAATTCCCATGATAAAAAGGCTGATACGGAGATGAAAATAGCAGAGACAGTAATCTATCTAGCCTCATGCGCTGTGAATGGGACTAAGCCGGAGACAGCTAAAATAGCGGGAATGGATTTAGATTTGTTGTTCTCGTTTGCCTCGTATCACATGCTGAGTGCTGTTGTAGCTATGGCACTGGAGAGAGCTGGCTGTAAAGATGGACGCTTGAAGAATGCAATTTCTTTTTCAGTGAGGAAGGCCACATTTTTTGAAGCAGCGAATCATTCCGTATTGAAAAGTCTTAATGAAGCTGGTATCTGGTACATGCCGCTGAAAGGAGCAGTGCTGAAGAATTATTATCCTCGTTTCGGAATGCGTGAGATGTCTGATTACGATATTTTATTTGACGTAGCGCGGGCTGATGATGTGAGAAGGATCATGAAGGGACTAGGCTTCACGGTTGAGATTTTTGGAACAGGCAATCACGATGTATATTACAAGAAGCCGTTATGCAACTTTGAAATGCACCGGGAGTTATTCAGTGTTGCCTTTGATGAAAGGATATATGATTACTATGCTGACGTAAAAAGCCGCCTTATAAAGGATGAAGGGGACAACAGCGGTAATCATTTCAGCCCTGAAGATTTTTACGTGTACATGACGGCGCACGAGTACAAACATTATTCAGCCGGAGGAACAGGATTACGCTCACTGCTTGATATGTATGTGTTCCTGAAGCATTTTGAAGGAATGCTTGATTTTGACTATATTTCGGAGGAAATAAAGAAGCTGGGAATTTCGTATTTCGAGAAGACGAACCGCTCACTAGCTGTAAATCTTTTCGGTTGTCATGAACTAATGGAAGACGATCGAGAAATGTTCAAATACATTCTGAACTCAGGAGCTTACGGAACATTGGAGAATAGTGTCAGCAACAAAGTAAAAAGATTTGGCGGTGGAACTATGGCAAAAATGAAATTTATGCTTTTAAGAATTTTTCCGCCTATTTATCACTCTTACTTGTTGTATCCTTTTCTGATAATATACCGTCTAATTAAAGCATTAACTTGGAGATGGCGGGAAACATTGCAAGAGGTAAAAATATTATTTCGCTCAAAATGAAAGTTCATAGTATTATAAATACCATAACTCGCAGTGTTTGAGCCAGTTTAGGCATAATAGGCGGCTGTATCTATAGACAATGAAAGGTTTTTAGCTTGATGAACACATTGTCGCTCAAGCTCATTTTGCGTAAGTGTCTGGCGGTGTCAAATTTTTTACCTTCCGCCCACGTTCCTTACCAATAGCGATACCTTCTTTAATGCCGACATTGTAAATAGTCTTGCCTTCATGTTCAAGAACCTGACCGCCCATAATATCGTTCACTCCCTTTCGGACATTTTTATATTTAGCGGCTAAATTTTCAAGCACCTTTTTACTCATATCGAGAATGGTTCTTCTGTAATAAGCTGATATTAATCCATCACCCATAGCTTTTTCAAGCCTAAGCATAAAGTCAACATATATACTTTTCAAAGTCTCTAATGCTTTCTTGTCTTTGTTGAACTTCGGGAAGTCCTCCTCAAGGTTGAAAATGTAGAAAGGTAGAAGGAAGAACAGATTTTTATCGAAAAGCTGCTGCAAAGAGTAAGCATTAACCTTGATGATATGTACATCAAAGGAGACAGAACCGCCCAGAGTGTTAATGATGATGTTCATAGAATCTGGAGTATTGCTGTTTGAGCGCAGGAAGAGGACAGCGGCATGAGGGATAGTGACAATGAGCTGGTAATTGGAGACAGTACCTGAGTCGAGAGCTTCCTGAGTAATGTACTCAAAAATTCTGATGAGCATAGTATCATCTTTTTTGACTGGCATTCGATGATGAATTTTTCTTCAGTGCCATCGCTTGAGATAATGGAAAAAGAGCTGTCAGTAATGCGCTTCTGTTCATTGCCGTCCTGCTGGTTAATGAAATGCTCATTAGGGTGAAAAACAATCTTTTCGCTGCCCGTGTAATGTTTGCCGAAAACTTCATTGACGAGAGGAATGAGAAGAGTAATGCAGTCATTCATCATGGTTCTGTAGGGTAGGAAAGCACCGCCTTGTATCGTTTCCGAATATAGGTCTGTGCAGTCCCCCCTCCAAACCGTGCTTGCACCTCTCAATGCACACGGCTTTCCATTTATACTTTTGACGGATTAGTGATTTTCTGGTGGCATTCATGGCATAATACTAACGTTTTGCGTTTTCTGGCTATCATTGCCTGCTCCCATTTCGTTTTACCTTTTAGGTTTTTCATCTTGTTCACGTGGTGAATTTCGTATTTATAGTTTTCTCCTTCTACTCCGCACAATTCGCATTTTCTCGCTTTCAATCTAGCTTCTATTGTGCTTCGCGTGTTTGTACGCACTCGTATTAGGATTGTATCTATATCCTCGCTATATTCCCTTCTATGGAAGTCTGGATATTTCGCTATAAATAACGACTTTTTACCTTTCGTTGTTTCGTAAGGTATACCCCATCTGTGTCCTATTCTGTATTTTTTTATAATTTTAGATATGCTTGTCCTATGTTTACTGGCTAATGTTTTAAGACAGCTATATTCCATAAGGTAAATGAAATAGTTTAATTTTGCAAAATTGCTTGCCATTCGGTAATAATTACAAATTCCCCTTGTTTGGGCGTTATACGTATCTACTATTTCAAGGTCGCTGTATACTGTCAGTGCGCTCTTGTGAATTGGGGTCATCTTTCCGTCTTGAGCCTGTTCCACTATGTGGTGTCCCTATAGAAATTCTTCTATTTTCCGCATAGGTATTAGCAGTTCAACTTTATTCTTGATTGTTCGTTGACGTATGCCGTTGATCGTTTTCTTGACCTTGTTAGTGCGTCTGACGTTGATATTATATCCGAGAAAATTTGCATTTTCTGAGCTGTGCGTTATTTGAGTTTTCTCTTCACTCAGTTCTAATCCTAATTCTTGGGCTAGAAATAGTTTTAGCTCCTCTTTGATTTTCTCTGTTTCCTTGCGTGTTCCTGATATACCTATTATGAAGTCATCAGCGTATCGCACGTATACTAATTTCTTGTCGGTGGCATTTTTGCTGGGTAACTTCCGTAACTCGACTTTAGCTTTATGTATCTGTTGAAGCATTTTCTTTCGGCCTAGAGGGTCTGTTAGCATAGAATACTGCTTCTTTAGCGTCATTATTCTATAGCGTTGCTTATTGTAGACATGAGTTCGCCTGTTTCCTAAAAATACTTCAAAGTCATTAGACATTAATTTTACTTTTTTTGTCCAGTTCATTCAGATATATATTAGCTAGTATCGGTGATAATATGCCTCCTTGAGGTGTACCGCTGTAAGTTTTGTGATATACCCAATTTTCCATGTATCCGGCTTTAAGGAATTTTCTGATTAAATTTAAGAACTTGCTGTCCCTAATCTTTGATGACAAAATACTTAATAAGATATTATGCTCTATACTATCAAAACAGCCTTTTATATCTCCTTCTATAAACCACTTAATACCTCTAAAACTGTAACTTATCTCTTTTAGAGCAGTATGGCAGCTTCTTTGTGGTCTAAATCCATGTGAATGGGAGCTAAAGAGAGGCTCATATATTGCTTCTAGTATTGAGCGTATAATTTCCTGTATTAATTTATCCTTAAAAGACGGAATACCTAGCGGACGCATTTTACCGTTGCGTTTTTCTATGTAGGTTCTTCTAACTGGTCTAGGCTCGTATTTCAGCTCTTTGAGTTCCGTTATAATTTTATGTATGTAATCAAGACTGAAACCGTCTGCTGTATCGTTATCCGTCCCTTTTGTCCCAGAACCGCGATTTGCATACAAATTTTGATACGCAATAAAATAGGTATCCTCCCTGAGTAAATACCTGTATAGGCGTGTAAAAATTTCCTGTGAATGCTTGCTAGAATTTTCCCTAATTCGTTTCAAAATTTCTGATGTCGGTTTCACTTGAGGTTTTCCTCCCTTTCATCATCAATTTTGAAGTCGTATAAACTACATTCCTTCGCCATGTAAGGGATATTACCCTCTCAAACTACTACGAATGTTCCGTATTCATAGATAGTATTCAAGTCCATTGACTATAGCCCGTAGGCATCTATCCTTAGAATATCCCCAGTTAGCATTGTTGCTAGGTAAATACGGATTGTCGGTTTCACTTTAGACCTTTTAACACAGGCTCTCCTGCTCGTGCTGTAACTATTGCAATCATTCTATGTCTGCATTCCGTAGAATTAGACAGTTACAGAGTAGGTATCAGGCTAATTTCCCGCTTCTTGACGAAAAAGACACTCAAGTCTCGCGTTAAGTAGATAACTTAAACCTCATATCCGATTGTTGTTGCAGTTCAGTCGTACCATTTAGCCTTTGGATAACTTACCGCTTTCCTGCCGTGCTTTGTTCCCGTATCGGCTTTCGCCTTTCGGTTAGGCAGGTCAACTCGCTCATGATTGAGAGTGTTAGTACCTTAAACTAATATCAACAATGCCCTATCTGGGCGCACGAATACATCATCATTGAAGTACACGAATTTTTCCGACAGCCCTTCAATTCTGTGCATGTTAAGCTCTATCGGGTGTGAGCTGAACGTGGGAAGCCATTTATGCGGGATATAGTCTTCATGCCTCACAAAATGTAGTTTAGGGTGATTCAGGTTGAGCCACTTGGGGATCTGGCCGCATGTGATGAAATGAATCCTCCTGACCCACGGCGCGTATTTCTCCGCGGCTCTGAACCAGTACGGGAGAATGCCCCAGTCCCGGTAGCGAGCTTCATCCCCGTCTAAGACTTCCGATTTTCCGTCCGTGCTGTACTGCGCTTTCTGCTTCTGCCACTCGGGGTCTGAGCCGTCAACCCATGGCATCACAAAATCTATGTCTGAGCATGAATCATCCCGGAAATTATCGGCCATTATAATCTCGTCAGCCTTTCTTTTTACTGAATTTCGCTGATTATATCACGCATACCGTATAATTCTGCGGCGAGTCAGGCTATCAGTCTCCCAAAATTGACATAAGAGTGGCGGTGTTCAGGGACGGAAAAATACTGCTTGTTCGCGAGTGCTCCGGGAAATAAACTCTGCCCGGCGGATGGTGCGAATATAACGTATACCCGGCTGACAGCACAGTGAAAGAAGCCGGCCTCAATGTATCAACACTGGACAGCGGAATTTGATTAGCGCGTGTATAATTCCTCCGTAAACAACAAATCCCAAACGGAGGTAAAAATTCATTCATGCCCTATAATTTTGCCGACATAGAATCAAAATGGCAGGAACGCTGGAATGAGTCCCGCTGTTTTGAGTCACATACAGACCCTTCACGGGAAAAATTTTTCTGCCTCGAAATGTTCCCGTACCCCTCCGGCGCGCTTCACATGGGACACATTCGGAACTACTCAATCGGAGACCTTCTCGCAAGATTTCACCGAAAGAACGGGAAAAATGTCCTCTACACAATCGGCTTTGACTCTTTCGGAATGCCCGCCGAGAATGCCGCAATAAAGTACAAGACAAAGCCGCACGACTGGACACTCTCGAATATCGCCTACATGACACAGCAGCTCAAGCGCATGGGCTACAGCTACGACTGGCGGAGAGAGGCAATTACCTGCCTTCCCGACTATTACCGCTGGAATCAGTGGATATTCCTGCAGATGTACAAGCGCGGGATAGTGTACCAGAAAGAAGCCCCGGTGAACTGGTGCGAGACCTGCGGGACTGTCCTGGCGAATGAGCAGGTTGTTGACGGAGGCTGCTGGCGGTGCGGGAATCCCGTCCACAAAAAGAGCCTCAAGCAGTGGTTCATCAAAATCACAGACTACGCGCAGGAATTGCTTGACGACATAGAGAAGGAATTAGCAGAAGGATGGCCGAGACGAGTCCGAATCATGCAGACGAATTGGATCGGACGCTCTGAGGGCGCGAGGCTGTCATTCAGAATCCCGGAGCTTGATTATAATCTTGAGGCATTCACAACGAGGTTTGATACAATTTTCGGCGTTACGTTCATAGCACTTGCCCCGGAACATGAATTAGTCCGCAAAATGATGGACTCAATGAATCCTGACGAGGCACAGAAGCTCGCGGCGTTCGTGAAACAAGTCTCTTCACAGTCATCAATAGAGCGTTCAGACGCGGGCGCGGAAAAACTCGGCTTCAGGACTCCTTTTTACGGCGTTAATCCCGTCAACGGCAAGAAGATTCCCATCTGGGTGGCAAATTATATCCTCATCGACTACGGAACGGGCTCGATTATGGGAGTCCCGGCACACGACCAGCGCGACTTTGATTTTTGCAGGAAGTACGATATTCCTATTATCCCCGTCATAAATCCTGAAGACGGCACAAAGTTAGACGGCGCGACAATGGCGCACGCATTCGAGGACGACGGCATAGCGTGCAACTCCGGGAAATTTGACGGCATGAAGACCGCTGACGCAATCCCGGCCATGATTGACTGGGGCGAAAAGGAGGGAATCTGCAAACGTGAGGTAAACTTCAAGCTCCGGGACTGGCTCATATCCCGCCAGCGTTACTGGGGGACTCCGATTCCGTTCGTCTACTGCGAGAAATGCGGAGTCGTTCCTGTCCCTGAAGATCAATTGCCTGTGAGACTGCCGGAAGATGTTGAAGTGAAAGACGTGGGACGCTCCCCGCTTCTTGACCTGCCTGACTTCCTCAACACTACCTGCCCTCACTGCGGAGGCCCTGCAAGGCGCGAGGCTGATACGATGGATACATTCTTCTGTTCGTCATGGTACTTTGACCGCTATTGTTCGCCCGGCTGTGAAGAGTCTCCGTTCAGGAAGTCCGATGTAGATTACTGGATGCCCGTTGACCAGTACATAGGCGGAATCGAACATGCCTGCCTTCACCTGATATACGCCCGGTTTTTCGCAAAATTCCTCAGCGACATAGGACTCACAGAATCCCGCGAGCCTTTTACACGTTTGCTGACTCAAGGAATGGTGATTAAGGACGGCGCGAAAATGTCAAAATCTCTTGGCAACACCGTAGACCCTACAGAGATGGTGAAAAAATACGGGGCTGACACGATTCGGCTGTTCATACTTTTTGCGGCTCCCCCGAATAATGATCTTGAGTGGTCAGACAGGAACGTAGAAGGCGCACACAGGTTCTTGAATCGTGTGTGGCGATATGTTGAGGAGAACGCCGAAAATCTCAAACAGAACGAGAAAATTATTCCCATGTCGGAAATAAAATCCCCGGCGTTACGGGAGCTGAAGCGGAAAATTCACACGACAATAAAGAGCGTTACAGATGACATTTCAGCGGAGAAACAGTTTAACACCGCCATAGCCAGACTCATGGAGCTTACGAACGCAATATACTCCGTCAGCGATGACTCCCCGCAGGCATGGGACATCAAGCGCGAGGCTGTAGACTCCCTGCTCAATTGCCTGTCGCCCTTCTGCCCGCACATTACCGAGGAATTGTGGCAGATGCTCGGACATGATGAGATGTTATGCGTTTCGCCGTGGCCTGTTGCTGACGAGTCCGCTATGGTTCAGGACAGTGTTACGGTTGTGGCTCAGATTAACGGGAAAATGCGCGGGAAATTTGAGCGTCCCGCAGGAATGGATAAGGACGAACTAGCAAAAAGCATAATGTCCGAGGACTTCATAGCCGAGAAAATCGCCGGAAAAGAAATCGTGAAGGTTATCACAGTCCCGGACAAGCTCGTGAATATTGTCGTCAAAGGTTAATGACGGTCTCCCCTGCTCATAACGGGCGGGGGATTTTTGCATGATGGAAGGAAGTGAAAACATTGAGGGAAATAATAGAGCGTTTCAGAATCATGATTAACACGAACGACAAAAAACTTGCTGAGGAGCTTATCGCACCCGGCGCGGAATTTCAGAGCCTCACTTCGCCCGAAAAACTTTACGGCGGAAGCGGGTATTTATCTGTCGTGGATTTCATGCGGAAAAGTTTTTCTGATATTCACTGGGAGATTGAAGACACTGTTTCAGAGGGGAACAAAATCGCGGTGAGCTGGATTTGCTCAGGGACTCATGACGGCAATTTTATGGGCATTCCGGCAAGCGGCAAAAAGTTTTCATTCCGCACAATGAATTTCTACTATCTCAGCGAACACGGCAAAATCATAAAAGATGTGGCGGCGCAGGGGATAGCAGGCTTGCTTGACGCGATAAGGTGATGAAGTCTCCTGCTCACTGACTGAAAGAGGGCGGGAGATTTTTTTTGCGTTGTTGATAAAATACACACACAACGAACCACACACAACTAGGAGGAGATTATTCATGTTACATTCCGTAAAGAAGAAGGGGTTTACGCGCATCGAACTGTTAATCGTAATCGTTGTGATTGGAGTCCTCGCGGCCATATTAATGATGGCATCTTCCGAAATAATATGGACAGCAAAAGCCGTTAAGATTATCAATGACTTGCGTGTGCTTCGTACTGCATTTCAGCAATGGTATTTTGACAACTCGAGGAATATAAAGGAAGCGGCTTCTAATGCCTCGGACCAAGGTTATCATCTCGTGATAGACGGAAAAGAGATAAGATTTCATGAGGCACTGAAATCAGATAATTACGGCGTGAAGCGTTATCTCGAAAACTCTCACTTTAACCTCAATAACGGCAAATCAGATGACTGGCAGAACATGTACGCGACAGTAGGGGGGTACTCAGTGTATTTGGGTTTCACTAATACAGTAGGCTATGTTGTGTACAGGATTTCGGACAAAAGCGACAAAAGCGACTATTCGCGGCTAAGAGACAAGCTCAAGAGCAGGGCAAAGTCAGCAGGACTTGTTTACTATAATTACAGCGGGAAAAAAGAAACATCCTACAACAGAGAAAATTTTGTGTGCATGAGAGCTTTTATTGTGGACGACAAAAACCTGAAAACTGAGTAAGCAGACACGCATAGCATTATGCCTCACTTGATCGCAATCGAATATTCAGAAGCCCAAAGAAGGCAGCTAAAATCAGAAATTGACCGACTCAGCAAAGCGGGTTACTCGTTGTCGGCCAAATATGACGCTGAGACTTTCGGGACTTGGGATAAACTTTTCGAGTCCGCAATAACGCCCGGGCTTTTCGCCGAACGTGAATTAATCGTTGTCGAGAACGCTGAAATTCTCGGAGCTTTCCCCGAAAATTTATCGGCCATGATTGAGGATGACAAAGCTGATACTGTAATAATACTCGTCTTCAGCACTGACACAAAAAACTTGAAGGCAGTCGCAAAATCTATCACACTCATAAAGCCGGAAGCCCAAATTCCTCCGTGGAAACGGCAGGCGTGGATAATGTCTCTCGCAAAGGAGCAGGGACTCAGAATCTCGCAGGACGCGGCGAATCTTCTTGCCGACAGCATAGAGTCTCAGGAGGAATTACGCGCGGAGATTCTCAAGCTCGGAATTTATGCTGACGGCCGTGAAATCACCCTGAAGGACGCGCAAGACCTATCATTTGACGAGGGAGGCCGGGCAATGATGATGTTTCTTGACGGAATATGCGCCTGCAATCCTCACGATGTCGCAAAAGCAATCAGCCACCTTAATGATGACTCCCCCCTCCCGATAATCGCGGCAATCACAAACAGACTCCGCCCCGCGCTTATTCTCTCACTGTTTCAGGGGAAATACGCTGACGAGGCATTGAAGGCCGCAGGATTTGACCCCGCCAAAAAGAATTACGCCATCAACAAAGCAAAGTCGGCCCTCAAAATTTACGGTGCCGAGAGAATCAAAATATTCATGGCCGAATCTGCCCGGCTGTCATTCTTGGAGAAGACCTCACGCGCTGAAGGCTGGCAGGGATTCGAGTCGGTTATATGGAGTCTTATGGCTAAAATTTAAGCAGGAGGAATAACAATGAGGAATTTATACGTATTAATCATAGCTGTAATTTTGTCCCTGCCGAATATCGCGGAATGCGCCGGGATATTTCACACGCTCAAATCAGGCGATGTAATCGGGATATTAGCACCGTCAACTTACGCTGAAAGCTCTGACCTTTACGGGGGCATAGAGGCTCTAAAGGCAAAGGGCTACCGCGTGAAAGTCGCACCGTCAGCAACCGCAATGTATGAGCATTTCGCCGGGACTGACAGAAGACGCGCAGAGGACATCAACGACATGTTCCGGGACGATTCCGTGAAGGCAATAATCTGCGTCAGGGGCGGTTACGGTGCGGCGAGGACTCTCGGAATGCTCGACTATGACATGATAGCCCGGCACCCTAAGCCCTTTATCGGTTTCAGCGATATTACGGCACTTCATATCGCGCTCGCAAAGAAGGCCAATATTCCGACAATACACGGGGCTATGCTTGTCTCGTTCACGACAGAAAGATTCATGTCCGATTACACGTCCGGGAATTTCTTTGCCGGACTCACGAATCCGAATCCCATCGGCGAAATACCAATGCCGGAAGGATATAAACTCGAAACCGTAACACCCGGCCGCGCTGAAGGCGTAATCATCGGCGGGAATCTCACTGTCTTAACATCGCTTGTCGGGACTCCGTATGAGCTTGACGGGAACGGCGCAATATTGTTCCTTGAGGAAATCGGCGAGAAACCGTACAGGGTTGACAGAATGCTGAATCAGCTTTACCAGAACGGATTATTACGGAGGGTGAGAGGGATTCTTCTTGGTGATTTTGTCGGCTGTGAAGATGAAGACGCTGACGGGATAAATGATTTCACGCTTGATGACGTTCTGAGGCATTACGCGAGAATTTCACGCAGGCCGGTGATAAAGGGGGTCCCTGCCGGGCATGGGAAGTACAATATGTTTCTGCCTTTCGGAGTTCATGCGGTGATGAATGCCAGCGATGACGGATCAGCAAGTTTAGTGATTGACGGTTCGCCGTTCGTGAAGTAGTTAGAGTATAATATCTACATCCAGTTTTTACGGAGGTGAAAAATTATGCAGGTTACGTCAATGTTATCTGCTGGCTACCTTGAGCCGATGCAGAATGTCTCCCGTATACAGAAAATAGCGGAGTATGAGAAAGAGACAGACCAGTCGAAGCAGCTCAAGGAGCAGGAAATTTTAGCGGAGGAACAAGCCCTCAAAGCCAAGCTCGGAGACTCGGCGCAGGTTCATACGGTATATCATTACACGATGGGTACGGACGGAAAACGCTACATAACGGGAGCTTCCGTAACCATGAAGGGCAGTGAGGAAGACCTTAACCGCGTTGGCGGAGGACTCGCGACAGAGGACATACAGAGCCGGAGCCGCGAAATCAATGAAGCACTCAGGAAAGAGTCCGACAAGGACGAAAAGAATCAGACCGTAATCAAAGCTCAGGACGAAAAACGCAAGGCCGAAGCAAAGAAAGACAAGGCCGAGGACGAGAAAGACTCCCAAGTCCGCGAGCTTAAACAGATTCAGCAGGAAGTAATAGCCCATGAGGCAGCCCATCAGGCCGCGGCGGGCGAGCTAGGCGGAGGAGTCAGCTACACTTACATACAAGGCCCCGATGGTCAGAAATACATAACAGGCGGGGAAGTCCCGATACATTTCAGGGAAGGCGCGACTCCTGAAGAGACCCTGCGGAACATGCAGAAAGTTCAGGCGGCGGCAAACGCTCCGGCAGACCCCTCCGGGCAGGATATGAGGGTTGCGGCAAAAGCGGCGGCGCTGGCGGCAAAGGCAAGAAGCCAAATCGCGCAGGAAAATCAGCAGGAACAGCACACCGAGACCGTAGCGAAAGGGACTCCGATATTTGAGGCCGTCAAGAATGAGAGTCAGCAGCAAGACCCGGAAAAGAACGGCGTTATGTCAGTCCTTGCGGCGGTGAAAGAATTGCAGATAATGAGCCTTATACCGGCGGCGTAAAATCATGATGATGACTTTGTGAGTCCTTCCGCGAAATTTCTGCGGGAGGATTTTTTTGCACACTGAGAGGATATTAACATGAATGTTTTTGAACGTATGCTCAATACTCAAGCCCTAATGTTTATCTATGTCGTTACGGGAATCATCATGGCAAAAACTGGAATCCTAAAGCGTGAAGCCCGGTCAAGTTTCATACATCTTCTGCTTGATATAGCACTCCCCTGCATGATATTAAACTCGTTCAACATTGAGACAAGCATAGAACAGCTCATAGCCGCCGGAGAAATTATGCTCATTTCGTCATCCTGCGTGCTAATTTCATGGGTTACGGCAAAAATTTTCTGGCGCAAAAAGCCTCATGGCCGCAAAGCCGTTCTTGAGTTCGCGACTCTCTTCTCAAACGCCGGAAACGCAGGTATGCCTATCGTTAATTCAGTTTTCGGGGCTGAAGGAGTCTTCTATGCCTCGTTCTACTTGCTGCCCGTCCGTATACTGATATGGACTGCGGGACTCTCTCTCTTTGTCGAAACAAGCGGGACAAAGCAGCGGATGATGATACTTGCGCGGACTCCGAGCGTTGTTGTTGTGTTTCTGGGAATCGCGCTGATGTTTCTACCGTTCAGG
Organism: Synergistaceae bacterium; assembly: GCA_017540085.1. Taxonomy (NCBI): domain Bacteria; kingdom Thermotogati; phylum Synergistota; class Synergistia; order Synergistales; family Synergistaceae; species Synergistaceae bacterium. The sequence continues at coordinate 43,410 of JAFYBQ010000011.1, forward strand.
CTTCCTGCTGTGCTGTCTGTTGCGGTGAAGAATATCGGCGACATGACCGGGCCTCTGTCGATGATGTTAATCGGGGCGGCACTGGGCGAGTCGAATCTCCGCGAGGCTTTCGACACTGACGCATTAATCCTGACGGGAGTCCGTCTCGTCGTTCAGCCGTTAATCTTCCTGTTCCTGTTCCGGGGGATTGGAGTGCAGGCTCTGCTGTGGCAGGTGGCAGTGATACTTACGGCCATGCCTGCGGCGGCAAACACTGAGATTTTCGCGGAGATGTACGGAAAAGATTACGTGTTCGCGGCAAAATGCGTAGTAGTCTCGACAGTCATATCACTTTTCAGCGTCCCGATTCTGACTCTTCTCTTCTGAAGTAAAGCCGTAATTTTTGGTGTATAATCTCCGAAATCTCACACACTCGATTCAAATAAAGAAAGATAATGATACCATGAGGAAAAGCAAATATTTCCTGCTTGTAGCCTCGGCGGTTCTTGTTTTTGTCGCGCTCATTTCCGGCGGGTGCGGGGGCAGCGGAGGAGGGACTGTAGCAATCACGGGCGAAACGAACGAAAACGGCACGAACGAAAACGGCGGAGGATAAAGCGCAGAGCTTGACTTGCCGTCAATGTTCGACATCAGGGCAACGGTTGAGTTCACGGCAATGATTGATGAGCTTAAAGCCGAGGGAGTCTGGGCAAAAATTGAATCTCAAGAGCTTGTTTTCATCAATGATTCTGTTGACTCGGAAGTCATCAGCAAATTCAAGAACGGTGCAATACTCACAGTGTACCAGCCGACAGAATATGACATGGCCGGGCTTTTCGAGTTCCTCAAAAGAATGTCAGCTGATATTTCCGGGATCGACACAGGCACAGACATCGAAATCATAGCAGTAACGAAGCGCACCGCAGTCGGCTCAGTTGTCAGCGAGGATAATATAGTGCGTCTCGATAATATTTTCTTTTATCCGGACATAAGCACGCTGGTTTCTGTTGACGCGGATTCAACCATCGAGGATGTGGAGAAGGAATATATCGACATGCAGGTTGAACGGTGGAAGAGATACTATTACTGGCGCGCCTCTCTTGACGAAAAAACGCGGGCGAACGCGGGCGAGGCGGCGATGCTGAAGTCATCCGCGGCTGAGGACAACAATGTTATCGACATATCGCGGGTTCTTTCGGGTAATTATGACTTGTATATCTTGATGACGAGTACATTATGTACAGAGGCACCCGCACAAACATTCTTGAGTATAATGTGCATTCGGTGCATTCATTCACAGATCACAGCGATTATTTTGTAGTAAGCTCAAACTTCAGCACGAAGCCCAAAAAAGTAGATACGCAGGCGAGAGTCGTTCTTCCTTACCAGCAGCTTGGAACCGCGCAGACTACTGAACTGGCCTATACATGGTTCAGGGGACTCAGAGGATACACAAGCGGGTTTGACAGCAAAATAACTTTCGGCGAATGCGTCAAGACCTCAATGCCTGACGGAGTATCAGCGGGGACTCAGTATAGCGAGAATTTCATGTGGAGCAATGACGGTGTTTTTGCCGGGCATAGTTTCGGGGAATTTTACGGGGTTCATTTCTCCGGAAACGTCAGTTTTGACGCTACAAATATCACCGTTCTGAACAACTCTGACACATCATCGGCGGCGTTCAGCTCGACAATTGACAGGCCGGTGGATGAAACATCTTCATGGAGCCAGGCCGCGGCAAATGAGGCTTCAAAGAAAGAGCTGAAGTTTCCTGCGTTTACTGTGATGAAAGTCGGCCAAGATGAATGGAAGAAAGGATATGAGTCCAAGGAGCTGACATTCAGCGGTGCAGTGAGTGAGGGTACTGTTGTCCGCAATTACTATTTCCGAAATCGTCAGTCGCAAACTATCTTTGAGGCTAAAAGGCTTGACATGGCATATACCAAAAATTTCTCGATTGCCTTCAAGAATCCCAATCCCCCGATGCACTCGACAGTACATCAGAGATATTACGCTTGGCACAAACAGAAAGGCGCGGCGGCAGTCAGGATTCATTCTGAATGCGACTGGCAGCTCATAGTTGAGTCAACGGCAAGAGACTGGATAACATTCGACAAAACAAGCGGGACAGCTACAGGCCCTGAAGGTGAGTGGGTGAGGTTCACGTATCCCGAAAACAATACAGGACAGGCAAGACACGTCAATATAATGCTGGTGGCCTATCCCTACGATGACAAGTCAAAAATAGAGGCTACAGTCTTTGAGATGTACCAGTCAGCCGGCGATACCATATAACATAAGGACAGACATTTTCCCCCCGGCTTTCACTGCTGAGGGGGATTTTTCTTGCTGTCCTCCAAGTATTGCGGAGGGACAAATTTCACCTGCCACACTCCGTTTTCTGAAACAAAAAATTTATGGTCGTCCCTGAACATTTTCCCGGCTCTGACTGTGAACACAAACGGTTTTCCCTTTCGCCTTCCTGTTTTCATGGCCGTATCGTAATCATTCGACAAGTGAACGTATAATCTTGTCATCGGCTTCAGCCCCTCGGCTTTTATGATTTGCGCTGTGTCCTGTGATGTTCCGTGATAAAGTATTTCAGGCGGCTCTTGTTCTTCAAGCCCTACATCAACATTCACTGAATGACCCTGATTAGCCCGAATATATTTCCCGTCATCGCTGAAGGAATATCGGCCTTTTCTGTCATTCGAGACTATCTCCCGGAGAATCGCAATATCAATAGGGTGTATATTGCTGATACCGTCGATGAGGTCGCTGACTTTTGCCCAGCCATGAGAGTCCAAAGTTATACCGATGATTTCCGGCTCATGTCTCAAAATTTTTGCTATAAATTTACTGAGTGAAGAAAATTTTTCCCGTGCCATAAAAAAATCCCTCCCGCAGTCATTATACAGGAGGGAGGAATTTCACCGGGCTATGCTCTTGCGACTCTCGCTTTCTTGAGCCAGTCTTTTCCGTCAACAAAACGCGACACAATGAACGACACAACATAATCCCCCGCCGCATTAATCATCGTGGCAGGAGGGTCAACAAGATTCCCTATCGCAACAAGAATCGGGAACGCAAGCTCCATATGATTCGGGAAGAACAGAGCGCAGATAATGTACTCCCCTATGTAGCCCCCGCCCGGTACTCCGCTCATACCGACAGCCGAGAACACCGCCACAAGAACAATCATAGGCAGATCCGAAACCGTCAGAGGCTGGCCGAGTACGCCCATGACAAACGCAATTTTCAGCACACACGAGAAGCAGGAGCCGTCCATGTGCATTGTAGCTCCTAGGGGAAGCACTATGTCCGAAACATCGCGGGAAATCCCGGTGTCAGCGGCGGCCTCCATGTTTGTGGGAATCGTCGCAACGCTTGAGCATGTACCCAGTGAGACAACAGCAGGCTTTGTTATGTGCCGGAACATTTCCCGGACTCCCTCTGCCCCCGCTCCTATCCACGCCATAATCGGGAACGCCGTGAACACATAGATGAAGCACACCGGGTAGTACAGCAATAACGCCCGGGCGTAATCCTCCGAGATTTGCGGGCCGTATGTCGCAACAAGGTCGGCGAAAATCGCGAAAAACGCAACAGGCGCGTAATATGTTACGATGTTCACGAACTTCAGCATTACGGCTGTGAGGCTCTCAATGAATTTCCGCACAGGCTCCCCGGCCTCGCCGCTGAGATTGACCGCGAAACCGAAAAGCAGCGAGAACACTATCAGCGGGAGCATTGCCCGGCGCGTGAGAAGCCCGACAAAATCCTCAACCGTGAAGAAGTTTACGATCATCTGCGTTATTGTGGCATGATTTCCGATCTCCTCGTGGGCTATGTGAGTCCATGCTGACGTTACCGGCGGGAAAATCATAACTAGCCCGAAATATATCACCGCCGCGATTGCCCCGGTGATAACAAATGTTGCGACAGTTACCCACATTATTCGGCCTGAGCGTGAAAGATCCCGCGTTCCGGCGATTGCACCTGAGATTGACGCAAACACCATCGGAACAACAATGCAGAACATCATACGGATGAATATAGTTCCGAGAAAAGCAATGTTTGACGAAAATCCCGGGTAAATATAGCCCGTTATAGCTCCCAGAATCATGGCGAGCAAAAGAACCGTGAGGAAAAAATAATTTCTTGCTACAGAATGAGCTTTCATTAATTCTGCCTCCTGTGAATTTTTTTGTGAGACAGGGATATTATAGACTAAGTGAGGTCGTTAAAGTATGTGCGCTTCAAATCTCCCTTCATTTTTTGCCCCGGCAGAAAAAAAATCCCCCCCAGCTTTCATGGCCGGGAGGGAAATATATTAGTCCCTATTCAGCACCGATTCTCTCGTTGTTTGACTGGTGTAGCTCAAATAATGTTCTCTCCTGCTTTGTCTTGTCATTGTAGGGATAAGATACGAGATACATATTCGCGTGCCTTCCGCTCCCTGAAGTGTTTTCGTGAATCGTGAAAACTACCCACTCGCCTTCAGAACCCGTTGCTTTTCCGCTCGTCTTCTCGAAAGTTATCCAGCTTTCCGCGCCATTCTCAAGCTCGATATTCCAGTCGCTTTCGGAGAATACCCTGACCGCCGCGGCTATTTCGTGCCTGTTACAAGCGTAATATCTCTGATGAGTCGTTGAATGTTTCGGCGGGATTGGTGTCTTGACGCTGAGATGGAAATTTTTGCTGAATACCGCGTTGATTCTGGGATAATGCGTGTCATAGTAATCATATCCCTTCAGCGACGCGCCTTCACGGATTCTCCCGCTGAATGAGACCTGCACAGCGTCATACCCTGCTTTCCAGTCGCCCGATGAGACTTTGAACACCGAGTATGTCGGAAGCCTATTCGCTGTTATCGAGGCACTATAAGCAGAAAATCCGCTCTCTGTTGATGACGAATCCGCAGGCCAGTCAAATAAAGCCGTGAATTTTGCTGACTGCTGCCCAGAGTCATTGAGGACGGTTATATTTGCCGCGTCATAGGAAAGAGGCTTGGAGAAAGATACTCCGTCAAAGACTCCGAAATCATCCCCGGCAAAAATCCCTTCACCGTTCCACGTGAAATTCTCGCGGTACACTGTCCCATGCGCCGCCCCGTCAGGCATGGAGGTTGTCAGGAGGCTGCCGGCATTGGCTGAGTTTTTCGTCATTGAGACATCAAGCTCCGCCGCCCTGGTGAATCCCCTGATGTACGGAAATTCAACAGTATAAACGCCCTGCCTTATAGGGGGGAGGCAGTAACTATCCCCGGCGGTGATTGGGTTTGTGTAAAGGCTTGAGCCTACAACGAAATAATCGCAGTGATCCGTGAACGAATGAACAGAATATATCTGATAATCAAGCATGTTGTTGCGTGATGCCGAGTAAGACATGTAATTTCTGCTCTGCTTCTGACCGTGCCATGTGTCTATGCGGGTGTTGTCCGGGGAAGTTTCCTGAGCGTCCCATGTCCATAGCTTGGTGTAGGAGAAATCGTAAGTGCCTGAGACGACCTTCGAGACATCAACAATATTGTTGTTCCCTGACGCTATTCCGTCAATGTTCGCGGCGGTGCGGAGGTTTGCCTGAGTCCTATCGTCAAGCGAGGCCAGCCAGTAAAAATATCTCCTCCAGCGATCAATCTGCATTTTAAGATATGCTTCCTCGACCTCATCGGGAGAAGTATAACCGTCAGCAGAAACTAGCGTACTTATATCCGGCACAACGTAAACGAAAATATTATCGAGCTGTAATATATTGTCTTCGCTGATAGCTGTACCGCTTGCAGTCCGCTTTGTGATGGCGATGATTTCAATGTCCGCGCTTATGTCAAGCATTGAGATGTCAGCCGACATGCTTTTGAGGAACGCGAACGCCTTTTCGAGGTCATTTTCTGTAGGGTAGTACATAGTAAGCACTCCGCCATTGTTATAGTTGCTGATGACCTGCGAGTCAATGGAGTCGAAAACGTTGTAGAAGGTGAGACTGTCAATTTTGTCCCAGATTCCCTCGGCTTTAAGTTCGTCAGTCATGGCGGTAAATTCTTCTATGGCTCTTATCTCGAACATTGAAGGAAGGTAAAGCTCTGCACTTTCTCCGCTTTCCTGCCCGTCATTGTTGGTTACCGCGACAGTACCCCCTCCGCTGCCACCGCAACCGCCGGAAGCCAGCACCGCAAAGACAAGCATAGCCGCGGCCATGAGCCAGAGATGGAATTTGCTTCTTGAAATTCTCATAAAGTATCAGGACCTTTCATCGATAAAAATCGTGGTATTGAAATAAGTATATTATACACAAAAAAAGACCTGATTCCCCCTCAGCAGGAATCAGGCCGGCAATTTCTCACTTACGCAAGATACTTCTTCAGGGTCTCACGCACTGCACCATACCCGGAAATCTCAGAGCGGAATATAGCCTCTATCTTTTCACCGAGTCCAGCCTCATAGAGATTCACGCCGAATATATGCGCGTTGCTCAGAATCGGTTTCAGCTTTTCGCCGACAGTCTCAGGCTTCCCGATTTCGACTCCCGCCAGAATTTTCGTCATCTCGTCATTCATAGGGTCAGGGGATAATTCATACTTCCCGCCTTTGTCATCAATTCCGAGAAGGTATCTCAGCCATCCGGCAATGGCCAGCGGAATCCCCGTCAGATTCTCAGCAGTCCCGGAGCGTTTCACCCACGCTTTGACCGTCTCGCCGAAACGGAACGCCAGCCCCTGCGAAATATCCGTGGCGATTCGTGCGCTCGTGTCGCCTAAGTACGGATTCGGGAAACGCACCTTCATGCACTCATCGAGAAATTTGCGGGGCGACAAGATTTTAGGGTCATCGACAACCGGCAGACCCTCCGAATATCCGACAGCCTCAGCAAGCCGGGAGAGTTCCGGGTCATGCATTCCGTCAGCAAAAAGAGTGTACCCAAGCAGAATATCATACGTGCAGAGTGCCGAATGAATCGGATTCAAGCAGGCTGTAACCTTCATGCGCTCGGATAGGTTGACGGTGTTCCTGTCGGCCATGTATACGCCGTAATTTGACGCTTCAAGCTCAGGCCGTCCGTTTGGGAATGAGTCCTCGATTACGAGATAGCCGGGGGCTTCAGCGTTCACGAACGGGGCAATGTATGTGCGCTTTGACGTTACGACAATATTCATATCCTCAACGCCGAGTCCCGTGAGCATTTTTGCGACCTCCTCAGACGGGCGCGGGGTAATCTTGTCGATCATCGTCCACGGGAATGACACGCGGCTTTCATCTTTCACGTAAGCGACAAATTCAGCAGGGACAAAATTTTTCTCCTGCCATTTTTCCGCCGTCTCTATGACGCTTTCACGGAGCTTTCTGCCGTTCTGCGAAACGTTGTCCATTGACACAAGCGCAATGGGGAACGCTCCTGCCCTGAACCGCTCAAACAACATGGCCGTGATGACTGCCATCGCTCCTTTGGGATTCGCAGGGCCGTTTGACATGTCGGACTCAACGAAGGGGAAATATTTTCCGTCTGAGCCGTGAAGGGCGTAACCTTTCTCGGTGATTGTGAATGATACAAGCTGAAGAGTTTTCGCGGTGAAAATTTCGGTGAGTCGTGCGCGGTCTTGAGGGGCTTTTACGGCTTCAGTGAGTGAGCCTAACACCCGCTTGTCGGTCTTTCCGTCCTCATGGAGAGTTACGGCGAGTGCTAAATTGTCGAACGGGTAATATATCTTGTCGGCCACATCGTAATCGAACGTCTCAGCGCAGATTATGCCGGTGTCCATTTTCCCGGAGCGTATGAGGCTGTCCGCTATGCCTCCGACAAAAATACGGAAAATATTTCCGATGCCGAAATGAATCCAGCGGGGATTTCTGCGGGTGTTCTCTGCGATTTTCTGAGGGTCATACGGGGGGAGGTCGATTCCGGCGTTTTTCCATGCGGCAGAATCTTTGAGGCCGTCATAAGTCAGGCGCATAATGAATCAATCCTTTCACTGTTTATATTTGCTGTTATGGGTGAAAAAATTATAGCAAAAAATTCTGTATAAGAGACGCTCATAACGATAACTGAAGGCCGCGGCTTTCCGTCTGCGCTTTACTGCGTTAATGAAAATTTTTGACGGGATTGTAATATAATACATTCATTCACAATTCACATCACAGAATCAGGGAAGGTGTTTATCATTATGGGGGTACGCAAACCCGAAGACACTCGGAGCTTCGCACTATGCGCCCACGGCGGAGCGGGAAAAACTTCTCTCGCTGAAGCAATGCTTTTCGACAACGGCAACATTACCCGCATGGGCAGCGTTCAGAACGGGAACACAGTCAGCGATTTCCAGTCAGAAGAACAGAAGCGCAACATCTCAATCTCAACATCACTTCTCACACTCGAACGCAAAGGAAAAACATTCTACGTCCTCGACGCTCCCGGCTATGCGGACTTCACCGGCGAAATGAGCGCGGCAATCAGAGTCGCAGACACAGCGGTGATTCTCGTCAGCAGTGTGGGAGGAATTGAGGTTCAGACATCAAAAGCATGGGAATACGCCGAACATCACAACGCGCCCGTGTCGTTCGTTGTCTCGAAAATGGACAGGGAAAACGCTGACTTCTCGAAAGTCCTCGATGATATAAAGTCCCAGTTCTCACAGAACGCCCTGCCCGTGTTCCTGCCGATAGGGGCCGGGGAAAAATTTTCGGGCATTGTCGACGTTCTCAGCGGGAAAGCATATACCTACAAGCCGGACGGAAGCGGGAAATTCACGGAGGGCGAAATCCCCGCGGATCTTGCTGACGAGGCGGCCTCAGCGCGTGAAGCACTCGTTGAAGCCGCCGTTGAGATGGACGACGCATTGATGGAGAAATATTTAGAGGGTGAAGAAGTTTCGCAGGCAGATTTTGAGCGTACACTCAAGAAAGCAATCGCCGCAAAAAGAATCATGCCAGTGTTCGCGCTGTCAGCCACCGCAAATATCGGAGTCCCTCAGTTTATGGACTTTGTTGCGGACTACTTCCCTTCACCTGTTGACATCGGAGCGATTGACGCTGACGGGGCAAAGGCTGAACCCAAGATTGACGCGCCGTTCTCGGCTCTGTGCTTCAAGGTCATGGCCGATGCTTTCGTGGGCAAGCTCTCATTCATCCGCGTGTATTCGGGGACTCTCTCGTCAGAAGGCAGCAACATCTACAACGTCGACAAGGGAGAAGATGAGCGCATATCCTCGTTCAAGCTCATGACGGGCAAAGACGGCAAGGACGTGAAAGAAGTCATAGCGGGCGACATCGTAGCAATCCCGAAATTACAGAGCGCGAGAGTCGGTCATACATTGGCGACAAAGGGAGGCTTCTCCGCGAAATTCCCGCCGATAGAGTTCCCGAAACCCGTCTACAGTGTCGCGGTAATCGCAAAGACACGGGCGGACGAGGACAAACTCGGCACAGCTATTTCACGAATACTTGAGGAAGACTGCTCGCTGACTTTCGAGAAGAATGCCGAGACACGCGACAACGTTTTATCCGGCATGGGCGACATGCACATCAACATAGTGCTGTCAAAGCTGAAGGAACGCTACAATGTTGATCTTGACACAAAGACTCCGCAGGTGCCTTACCGCGAGACTATCCGAAAAATGTCCGAGGCTCAGGGAAAGCACAAGAAGCAGTCCGGCGGGCATGGTCAGTACGGTGATGTATATATCCGCTACAGGCCGCTTGAACGGGGCGAAGGCTTCAAGTTCATAGACAGCGTTGTGGGCGGTGCTGTTCCGCGCAACTTCATTCCGGCGGTCGAGAAAGGACTCAGGGAGTACATGGTTTCCGGGCCTCTTGCGGGATTCCCGGTTGTCGACTTCAGCGCAGAGTTATATTACGGCTCGTATCACGATGTCGACAGCTCCGAAATGTCGTTCAAGCTCGCTACTCGTCTGTCATTCCGCAAAGGCATAATGGACGCGAATCCCGTATTGCTTGAGCCTGTGATGGACGTTGAAGTTACAGTGCCGGATCAGTTCATGGGCGATGTAATGGGCGACTTCAATTCGCGGCGCGGCAGGGTCATGGGAATGGAGGCTCACGGAAAATTGCAGATCGTCAAAGCGCAGGTGCCTCTGTCGGAAATGTTCAGGTACGCGACAGATCTGCGGTCAATGACTTCCGGCGAGGGGTCATTCTCGATGGAGTACTCTCACTATGAGGAAGTCCCCGGAGACATCGCAAAGAAAGTTATCGCCTCACACAAGAAGGAAGAAGAAGACGACGAATAGCGACATTCCCCCCTCCTGGTTCGGGCCGGGAGGGTTTTTTCTGTCATGAAGAAGGGAGACAGACACGGCGGAACCTGAATGACAGTATCAACAAAGTAATCATAATCGGCAAAAATCATCATCACACGCTGAACATGGCCAGAGTTTTCGGCATCAACGGAATAAAGCCCTATGGCATTGTCGTGGGCAGGCGTGCGAAATCCGGCTTTGTCCGGCGTTCAAGATATTGGCAAAAATGCTGGGCGGCAAAAGACGAGGCGGAAATGATTGAGATTCTCCGGCGCGAATTTCAGGGCGAGACGCTGAAGCCCGTAGTCATTCCGTGTTCTGACCCGGAGACTATAGCAATCGACAACAATCTTCACGAGCTTGAGAAAAAACACATTCTCGGCAGCTTCAATCACGAGCAGGGCAGAATCCCTCAGCTTATGGACAAGTTTTCGCAGGTTGAGTTCGTGAGGGACAATCTCGGTCTGAACATGGCCGAAAGTTTTATCATCAATCTTGCTGACGGGGACATACCCGCCGGGCTTCCGTTTCCGTGCTTGGTGAAGCCTGTTGTCAGCGCGGAGGGAAACAAGTCCGACATCAGGAAGTTCGACGACAGGGACAGCCTCCGGGAATATTTCGACGTTCTCAGGGAGAAGGGCTACACGCGGATTTTGGCGCAGAGGTTTCTTGATATTGATTACGAGTTTTGTTTGTCTGGCTGCTGTGGGGAAAATATATCTTACCTTGTCTCGAAAACGTTACGGCTTTGGCCTAATGTCGGCGGTACAGGGTCAATGCTTCAGATTATTGATGACGAAAAAATACATGAAGCAGGAAGAAACATACTGAGAAAAATATACAACTTAGGATATTCAGGGCTGATAGACTTTGATTTATTCTGCGTTAAGGACGGTAATATATACGTTGGTGAAATAAACTGGCGGGACAGTGCGCGGGTCTTAATGTGTATGGGAACAAAAGTATATTACCCTCTCGCTTGGTACTGGTCTGTTACAGGCCATCCCGGCAAAGCGCAGAATATCCCCTTGACCACAAAGGACACATCACAGTACGGAATGTGCGAAGAGGCTGACATCTACCACGTGTTTCACGCTGACCCCGGATTCCCCCGAATGAGCCTGCGCGAATGGCTGAAGGATGTCAGGAGGGCGGGAAGTTTCGCGTTCTGGTATCATGATGACAAGCTCCCTGCGCTATGGGGCTACCTGTTCAAACTGGTACTGAGTCCGATAAAGCAGTTTGCGCTGAAGCTAATCGGCAGGAAGTGAGTCCGTCCCTCCTCACGGGAAAGCCTGCGGGGAGGGATTTTTCCGCTCACAGGAAGAAATACCGTATCACGAAAAGAAGCGCGATTAACGCCCCGCCCAGTAACCCGAAAAAGAACAGATCACTCATGAACGAGAGTCCTTTTTGGGGCTGTTCGGACTGCGGAGTCTCCTTCACGCGGATTTTGATGTCTTTCGTTATGGCGACATAGCCGCGAATCTCATCGCTTATTTTCACGTAAAGAAATTTCTTGCCCTGCGTCTCTCTGATTTCGTCAACCGGGAACAGAGGCTCAATGTTATTCTCATCAAGATATTTTTTTACCAGTGCGCTTGTCCCGTCCCCCTCGACAGTAATGCCGATAATATCCCCCGGCATAATCTCGGACGAGGCTTTTCCCTTCACCGGGTCAACCTGCGGATTACATTTGATGACTGTCCCCTCAAAATTTCCTTCCTTCTCGGCTTCTTCTTTCTCTTTGGCTTCCTTCTCGGCCTTCTCTTTCTCTTCCTGCTCTTTCTGCATACGGGCGAGTTCTTCTGCTGACGGCGGGAGCGGCTTAATGATTTTTGCGCGCTCAAGCTCCGGGCGGGCGATTGGCTCGGCTTCTGTTGACGCGCTGAATACACACTGCGATGTAGTTTCAAACGCACGGCGGTACATGCTCTCAAGCTGGCGGATTTTTACCTTCGTGTAATTCTCGAACAGCTTTTTTTTCTCCTCGACTGTCAGAATCTCTTTCAGGTCGGCCTGAAGTTTCTCGCCCCAGTCCTTGTCAAGCGGTCCCATTGAAGGAAGGCTCTTGACGAAATTACGCCAGTCCTTTGCGACTTCCGGGATCTGTCCGTTTGCGTAGGGTTTTGCCAGCCAGAATATCTGGAACACTGTACGGCCTGTTTTACCCTCGAATATCACGCAGAACCCCCCGCCCATGTCCCCGCGTGAGGGCGTGAATGTTGACTTTATGCCGAGAAATTCCGGGGTATTCTTCTGCTTTGCCGGGTCAGACGGCGGAACGTCATCCCTCATAGGCTCTGTGAGTTTCTTAACGTCCTGTACGCTGAAAAGTTCGTTGGGCATAATCTCACTCACCTTGCTGAATAGCTCTTTGCGCTCCAAGATTTTCCGCGGGGGATTTCTCCTGAGACAAGCTCCAGGCAGCGGCTCCGGCAGTCCGGGCATTTCCTGTCAGTTTTGGAGTCAGACTCAAATTCCTTTTTGCATTCTAGGCACCTGAATACGGCCATGATATTTTGTGAATCCTCCTTGAAATATTTTATGACAGTGAACAGCCAGCATTATAGCCCGTCAAATATTTATGGGCAAATTACTTAGTCAGCCATGAAAATTACCCGTCAAAATCCGAAAGATTTACGCAGTTTTTTTCCGGCGATATTAATTATAATAGAGATAAATTTCACAGCGACACAAAAAAATTTTCTGGAGGCTGTATCAGTTGAGGCTGAAAAAATTTCCCGTGATACTCTTCATCCTCATTATGTCCGCGACATCGTTATATGCTTCTGACATTTACGACATTGAGCCGTCATTCTCGCCGTACATGGCCGGGAGGGTCAAGCGTGAAGTTCTCTATGAGGCTCTCGCGGAGGTCAACTACGCCCGGAGGCTTGCGGGAGTCCCGGACAATGTTACCCTCAATGACGAGTACACGAGCCGGGCGCAAATGGGAGCGGTGTTGCTTGACGCTAATGACATTCTGACGCACACGCCCGGGAAGCCTCACGGAATGCCGCAGGATTTCTACGAGGCAGGCTATGACGCGGCTACACACGGCAACATCATGTACTCGAAACTGCGTCAGGGGTCAAAGACACGAGGCAACATAAATCTCCGGGACACGATAAAAAGCTACATGGAGGACACAGACGGGCATAATGTCGGGGCAGTCGGCCACAGAAGATGGCTTCTCAATCCCAGACTGAAGCAGGTAGGATTCGGAATCAGCACACGCCGCGGATATTCAGTAACGTATGTGATTGAGGATTTCCCGGTTAAACGCAAGAAACTGACACGGGCGGAATACGCGCAATATTTAGAGTGGCTGAAGTGGCCGATTTCTGATGAGTTTATCGCGTGGCCGTCCTCAAAGAATCCTCACCCGTTAAGCTGGTTCGAGGCAAAAACAGCATGGTCGGTAACCCTCAACAGCAATGTATTCCGAAAGTGTATCGCCGGAAAAGTCAGCGTGAAATTAACCCGGCTGAATGACGGAAGAGTGTGGAATTTCGGCCATGCAGGCAATGACGGATATTTTGCGGTCGCCACGAATAATGTCGCCTATGATGAGTGCCTGATATTTTGCCCGGACAATGTGAACGGCTACAGGAGCGGGGAATATTGGCGCGTTGAAGTTGACGGTCTCACGCGGAAAAACGGCGGGGCAGGGAGCTTCAATTACACCGTAAATTTCACGGACTAGGGAATCCCGCGCAAAGGGAGAAATCCTCACGCGCTGGAAAATATATTAGGAGGTAAGTTTTCACCATGAAGAAATACGCAGCAATACTCGCAGCAGCAGTACTCGCAGTATCAGCGGCAGCCGCATTCGCCGCAACGGACGCGCTTGTAGGGGCATGTATCTACAAGTTCGATGACACGTTCATGACAGGAGTCCGCAACGCAATGAAGGCCGAAATGGAGAAGGAAGGCGGAGAGCTTGAGATAGTCGACAGCCAGAACCGCCAGCCTACACAGAATGACCAGGTTGACGCTTACATCTCCAAGGGCGCAAATGCTCTCATCGTCAACCCCGTAGACCGCACAGCCGCAGAGCCTCTCATGAACAAGGCAAAGGCTGAGGGACTCCCGATCGTTTTCGTGAACCGTGAACCCTATGCGGAAGTCATGAACGCTTACGACAAAATCTGGTACGTAGGCGCAAAGGCTGAGGAGTCCGGCACGCAGTCAGGGCAGATTATCGCGGATTACTTCAAGAAGAATCCCAAGGCCGACAAGAACGGCGACGGCAAGATTCAGTACATCATGATTCGCGGCGAGCAGGGACATCAGGACGCTACACTCCGCACTGAGTATTCACTCAAAGCCATAAAGGACGCGGGATTTGAGGTCGTCGAGCTGGGCAATGACACCGCAAACTGGGACAAGGTTCAGGCCACAGACAAAATGAAGGGCTTTATCTCCGCCGTAGGTGTCGACAACATCGAGGCAGTACTCGCCAATAATGACGATATGGCACTCGGAGCGATCGAGGCACTGAAGGCAGAGGGCTACAACATGGGCGACCCCGCGAAATATGTCCCTGTCGTGGGAGTTGACGCTACAGCACCCGCGCTTGAGGCCATGAGCAAAGGCGAGCTTCTCGGAACAGTCCTTAATGACGCGGACAACCAGGGCATTGCGGCGGTGAAAGCGGCAGTAGTTGCGGCTGACGGAAAAGCGGTAACAGAGGAGTCAATCGGCTACAAGATCACGGACGGAAAATATATCTGGATACCCTACAGGCCGGTTACAGTCGAGAACTACAAAGAGTTCATGAAATAAGCGGAAGTGTTAATCATCGCCCCCGTTGTTTTTGCGGCGGGGGTTTCTTTTCATGAAAGAGGTGAATTTTGTTGCGTAAAATTTTCATTACAGCATTGATACTCGCGCTTGCGTTCGCAGGGTGTGCTTCTGCTGACGGCGTGAAAATAGGCGCGTGTATTTACCGTTTCAGCGATGCTTTCATGCTGAGATTCAGAAACGCAATGTCCGCAGAGAGCGCGAAAGAGGGAGCAGAGTTAGTATTAGCTGACTCACAGAATGACCAGGCAATTCAGGACGCGCAGGTTGACGAGTTCATAGTAAGCGGCGTGAATGTCCTAATCATTAACCCTGTCGATCGCATGAAATCCCAGACCATAATCGACAAAGCAAAGGCCGCGAATATCCCCGTCGTATTCATCAACAGAGAGCCGACTCCCGAAATGCTCGCGACTTACGACAAGGCATATTACATCGGTGCAAAGGCTGAGGAGTCCGGGACAGAGGCCGGCGAATTGATTGCGGAATATTTCAAGTCCAACCCTAAAGCCGACAAGAACAAGGACGGTAAATTACAGTTCGTTTTGTTGCGCGGTGAAAACGGACATCAGGATATGATTCTGAGGTCAAAATATTCTGTCGAGGCCGTCAGCAAAGCAGGCATTACCCCTGTTGAGATTGCCGGAGCTATAGCCAACTGGGACAAACTTCAGGCCATGAACATAATGAACGCTTTTATCATGTCAATCGGCCCTGAGAATATCGAGGCAGTAATCGCGAATAATGACGAAATGGCATTAGGCGCGGTTGAAGCACTGAAGGCCAACGACTACAACAAGGGCTACCCGGATATGTATATTCCTGTTGTCGGTGTTGACGCTAACGCCTCGGCACTTGACGCAATGGAGCGCGGAGAAATGCTCGGCACTGTCCTGAATGACGCAGACGGCCAGGGATCCGCGGCGGTGAAACTTGCGGTAATGCTCGCTGAGGGAAAAGACGTAAGCAAAGAAGTTGAAGACGGAAAATATATCTGGGTGCCTTACCAGAAAATTGCGAGGGGTGAGAAAAAGTGAGCGAATATCTGCTTGAGATGAGAAACATAACAAAGACATTCCCCGGCGTAAAGGCTCTCGACAATGTAAACCTGAATGTCCGCAAAGGCACAGTTCACGCCCTCATGGGTGAAAACGGAGCGGGAAAATCTACGCTGATGAAGTGTCTTTTCGGGATATATGAGCCTGACGGGGGAGAAATTTTCTTAGAGGGAAAGAAGGCCGAAATTCATTCAGCGCGTCAGGCAATGGACAAAGGCATAGCGATGGTACATCAGGAGCTTCACCCGATTCGATTCCGTTCGGTCATGGAGAATGTCTATCTCGGAAGATTTCCCGGCCATATGGGAGTCGTTGACCACAAAGCGATGTACGAGAAGACAAAAGCACTGTTTGATGATTTAGAGCTTGACGTTGACCCGTTAGCACTCGCAGGGGAACAGTCAGCGGCCATTTTGCAGATGATGGAAATTGCGCGGGCTGTTGACATGAAAGCAAAGATAATAATTCTTGATGAGCCGACATCATCATTGTCTGATAGAGAGGTTGACCACCTGTTTAAGATAATCAACCGTTTACGCGCTCAGGGTGTCGCGTTCGTCTACATTTCGCACAAAATGAAGGAAATCCTCGAAATTTCCGATGAGATTACGGTAATGAGGGACGGAACATATGTAGGCACATGGCCGGTAACAGACGCGAACGGCGAGAAGCTCACGATTGACTTCATCATTAAACAGATGGTAGGCCGCGAAATGACGAATCAATTCCCGCCTAGAGAGGGCAAACCGTCAGAAGAAGTTGTGCTGAAAGTCGAGAACGTCTGCTCCACGTCGCGAAAGTCATTCCAGAATGTGAGCTTTGAATTACACCGTCAGGAGATACTCGGAATCGGCGGCCTTGTCGGTGCTCAGAGGACGGAATTTGTAGAGGCACTTTTCGGACTCCGGGGCATAGCTTCAGGTGAAATTCTGCTTAACGGCGCAAGGTACACAAACAAGTCCCCCGGATTCGCAAAATCCCGCGGGCTTGCACTGCTGACGGAGGAACGCCGCGCCACCGGGATATTCGGGATCCTTCCCATTCTCGAAAATACCGTTATCGCCAATCAGAGACATTATGCCCATCTCGGAATCCTCAACGACAGCAAGAGACGTATTGACGCTGATACGGAGTGCAAGAAACTCAACGTAAAAACGCCGTCCCTTAACACGCTGATTCAGAATCTTTCAGGCGGAAATCAGCAGAAGGTTTTGATTGCGCGGTGGCTTCTGACGAACTCGGACATTCTGATTCTTGACGAGCCGACACGAGGAATTGACGTAGGCGCAAAGTACGAGATCTACAACATCATGCTTGAGCAAATCGCGCAGGGGAAATCCATCATCATGATCTCGTCCGAAATGCCCGAATTAATGGGAATGTCAGACAGAATCATGGTCATGTGCGAGGGTCGCGTTACAGGATTCCTCAACAAGGGAGAATACTCGCAGGAAAAAATCATGGCACTTGCGACTCAGTTTGCCGGGCGCAAGGACAGCACAGCAGCATAACACCCCCCTAAATCCCCCCTTTGCAGGGAGGAAGGGAAGCAACCCCCCTTTAATTCCCCCCTTGGCAGGGGGGACGGGTAAAGCCCGAAGGGGTAAATCATCAGCAAACAAGGAGGACACAAAAAATCATGGCGGAAAAATCACGTTCAAAGCGTCTCATGACAACCGGGGGATTAATATTCCTCGCGCTTGGGATAATTCTTTATTTCGCAAAGGAACCCATGGGCCTCAACAGGAAGATTTATGACCTTCCCATATTCCTAATCATAATCGGGGTATGCTCCGCGCTGAAGGGCTACATGGCCAAAGACAAGACAGAGGAAGAAGCCGCCCTCGCGGGAAAAACGTTCACAGAATTTCTCACGAACAACGCAATTTTACTCGCAATGCTTGTGCTTGTCGTTGTGATTTGCATACTTCAGCCCAGGTTCATGCAGATACGAGTCGCGCTTGACATTCTGACTCAGTCGTCCACAAAATTAATCATGGCACTTGGGATTTGCTTCACGCTCTTGATTGCAGGCACTGACCTTTCAGCGGGGCGCATGGTAGGACTTGCGGCGGTAATTTCGGCCTCGATGATGCAGACAGCGACATACGCAAACAGATTCTTCCCTGACCTTCCGCAGGTTGCGGTGTGGATGCCCATCATCATCGCTATTATTGCGTGTATGGTATTCGGAGCGTTAAACGGCTTCCTTGTCGCAAAATATGACATGCACCCGTTCATAGCGACATTGGCGGTACAGGTCATAATTTACGGAGCCTGCTCGCTGTATTTCGACATGCCCCCGAACAACTCGCAGCCCATCGGAGGAATCCGGCCTGATTTCGCGCAGTTAGGGCAGATGAGACTGTTCAGCGGACTGTACAGAGGCTTCCCGGGAATCAGCATACTGATACCGATTGCGGTAGTGATATGCGTCATAATATGGTTCATACTGAACAAGACAGTTTTCGGGAAGAACGTCTACGCTATCGGCGGAAACCGTGAGGCGGCTGTCGTGGCGGGAATTAACGTTTTCCGCAACATCATGGGAATATTCATTCTTGCGTCATGCCTTTACGGTATCGCGGGAGTTCTTGAGGCGGCTAGGACTGCGGGAGCCACGAACAACTACGGGAACGGCTACGAGCTTGACGCTATTGCGGCGTGTGTTGTGGGCGGTGTTTCGCTGAACGGCGGTATCGGCAAGGTCGGCGGAATCATCATGGGCGTGCTGATATTTACGATCATTCAGTACGGCTTGCAGTTCATCAACGTGTCGCCCATGTGGCAGCAGGTCATCAAAGGCGTAATCATTGCGGTTGCGGTTGCGATTGACCTGACGAAATACCGCAGGAAGTAGAAATTTTCACGAGTGAGATAACATTTTGCCCTCTGTCAGAATTTGGCGGAGGGTATTTTTTTGTCGGTAAAAGTAATTCTGTCAGTGCAAAAATTTCCTCTGTCTGTCATAATTACGTCATCCAAAAATTTTTACCTTCTTGCGCCACTAAGATATAATATCTCCATGACAAATGAGGAGAGATTGGCGAAAAACATAAGAATACGAGAACGAAGTAAAGAGACAAAACAAAAACGTAAGTCTCAGATTTGTCGTGTATTTCGTGTCAAAATAGACTTCTCTCATCTTAAGGAAGCCCAAAGAGTTCGACTGAAAATGCTCTTTGTCGAGGCTAAA
>JAFYBQ010000012.1 GCA_017540085.1 Synergistaceae bacterium
CCATAAATCGTCTTGAGTTTTGACCCCTACGAGCATGGCATCGAGCAAGTCGTTGCTAATCTTGAGTTTTTCCTGTCTAGCTTCTTCCATTATGCTTACCTCCTGTGTATTTTCCTCTTACACAGTTCATTGTACAGTCTCCATGGTACGATAAATTTCTGAGCTTCATTTTCCGCGAGGGCGACTTGAAAGAAGTTGCAGAATACATACGCAAGGACATAAAATCGGACAATGATTTGTCGGCGGGCTTTGAGATTTTCTGCGGAAGGGATCTTATCGGCTTTCCTTCTCACAGTTAAAGCGCAAAAAAATTCTCACGCAAAAAATTTTCACATGGCCGGGAAATAAACAGTCCGGCTTTTTTGTTGCCTCATAAAAAGTTTGCGGATATAATTTTTCCATTCACAAAAATTTTTCAGACAACAAATTTCAGCTCATGCACAAAAATTTTACAGGAGGAAAATATCTTGAAGCTGATATTTCTCGACATTGACGGCACACTCACCGCCCCCGGAGAAAACACGCCCCCTCAAAGCGCGGTTGACGCAATCGCAAAGGCGCGGGCGAACGGCCATAAAGTATTTCTCTGCACGGGCCGCAATCCTGACATGCTCCGGCCATTACTGCGCTACCAGTTCGATGGGTTCATAGGGTGCGCGGGCGGCTATGTGGCTGTCGGCGATGACTATTCCGAGGTGCTTTACGACCATCCCATGACGGACTCGCAGAGGGACGCGGCATTGAAGGCACTCCACAATCAGGGAGTGTTCTGCACGATTGAGGCGGAGAAAGGCTCATGGGGCGATGAGAATCTCGGCGACTTCCTCAGCTCACAGGGCGAGGGAAACAGCGAGATTGAGCGGTGGAGAAAAGCATTGTCCGCGAACTTAGGCATAAAACCTATGAGCCAGTATGACGGATCGCCTGTCTACAAGGTCGTGATAATGTGTACCGACATGAAGCAGCTTGACGAGGCAAAAGCGGCGTTAGGGGATGAGTTCAATTTTGTCATGCAGGAAGTGAAAGTAGGCGGCTCATCTTCAACATGTATCAACGGCGAAATCATCAACAAGGCTTTCAACAAAGGACTCGGCGTTGAGACAATCTGCAAACATTTCAACGTCCCAATTTCTGACACAATCGGATTCGGGGACAGCATGAACGATTTGGAGATGATACAGACAGTAGGATTCAGCGTCTGTATGGCGAACGGCTCCGAAAAACTGAAGTCGCTCTCTGATATGGTATGCCCCTCAGTGAGTGATGACGGTCTCGCGAAGGCGTTTGCGGAATTAAAGTTAGTCTAAATTTTTCGGGAGGTAATATCATTATGGCATTGGATTACAGGAAATGTGCGGAAGAAATCGTTTTCCACATCGGCGGGCGTGAAAACATCGTCCAAGCGGCTCACTGCGCTACACGTTTGCGCCTCGTCATCAAGGACAATGGCAAAGTCGACAAGAAAGCACTTGAGAATGTCGACGGCGTAAAAGGAATGTTCGAGAACAACGGACAGCTTCAGCTCATCATCGGTACAGGCACGGTCAACAAAGTATACTCCGAGTTCCTCAGCGTTACAGGAATGACAGAGGCCACAAAGGATGACGTTAAAGCGGCGGCGGCGGCAGGTCAGCCGATATGGAAGAGAATGTTAAAGGCAGTCGGCGATGTCTTTGTACCGATTCTCCCGGCTATCGTTGCATCGGGCTTGATGATGGGACTTGTTGAGGCACTCGGAAAAGTTTACCCCGAATTTGCGTCAACATCATGGTATGACTTCCTCGACATGGTAGCAAACACCGCATTCGCGTATCTTCCCGTCATTGTCGCAATTTCAGCGGCTCGCGTTTTCGGCGGAAATACATTCCTCGGAGCTGTTATCGGTCTCGCTATGATTCATGCTAACCTCGTCAATGCGTGGGTAGTCGGGACTCTTGAGACTATACCGTCATGGAACTTCAACATTCTGAATTTCGTCATCAACGTTCAGAAAGTCGGCTATCAGGGTCATGTTATCCCCGTAATTATTGCTGTGTGGCTGATGTGCGCGATTGAGAAGTGGCTTCACAAGCACACGCCGGAAATGATTGACCTTTTTGTCGTCCCCTTCACAACGGTACTTGTTACGACATTCATAACCTTCACGATTATAGGGCCGATATTCTCACAGCTTGAGACATGGGTTCTTGAGGGCGCAAAAATCCTCGTGAAGAATCCGATCGGCTCGGCGATAATGGGAGCTATTTACCCGTGGACGGTCGTAATGGGACTTCACCACATGTACAACGTAATCGAGGCAGGTATGCTTGCGGTTGAAGGCGGTCTCAACACATGGATGCCGATAGCTTCCGCGGCGAATTTCGCACAGTTCGGCGCATGTCTCGCGATAGGCTTCAAGGCTCGCAACGCCCGCACGAAAGTTGTTGCAGTCCCCTCGTCAATCTCTGCGGCACTCGGAATCACTGAGCCTGCAATTTTCGGTATCAACCTGCGTTTCTTCAAGCCCATCATCGCGGGCATGATCGGCGGCACTGTCGGAGCGTTCTACGGCGCAATGTCAGGAATCGGCGCAAAGGCTTACGGCGTTACTGGAATCCCCGGCTATCTGACAATCGCACAGCCCGTGCAGTATTCGATACTGCTTGCGATTTCCGGCGGTATTGCGTTCGTGCTGGCGTGGATTATGTGGCATGAGGAAGCCCCCGAAGCTGAAGCAGCCGCCCCAGCACCGTCAGCAGAAGCACCCGGCGCGTCTGTCGAGTTCGGAACGGTCATAACGTCATCAGCAGGCGACATAGCGCAGTGCACAGCGGGAAAAGTCATCCCCTACACTGACATCCCCGATCCCACGTTCGCGGCAGGGACACTCGGACAGGGAGTCGGCATTCAGCCTGAAGACGAGTATGTGTACGCGCCCATTGACGGCGAAATTTCGTCAGTCGCGGAAAGCAAGCACGCAATAGGAATTTCCGGGGCGAATGACATGGAAGTGCTGATACATGTGGGAGTCGATACGGTCGAAATGAAGGGCGATGGGTTCGAGGACTACGTGAAGGAAGGCGACAAGGTCAAGAAAGGCCAGCGCATAATGAAATTTGACCGCGAGAAAATCAAGAAGGCCGGACATCCTGACACAGTAGTGCTTCTGCTCACAAACAGCGATGACTACGAGGGCGTGAAGTTCGGCGAAAACGTATAGAAGTCTCAGAAAAAATTTGAGGCTCCCGGGAAAACTTCCGGGGGTCTCTTTTTTTTGTGCGTGATAAAATTTCCGCGTTCTCAAAAAAAATCCTCAAGGGGTGATTCAACATTAACAGTTACATTTTCAGGCGTATCATTTCGAGTCTGATAACCCTCTTCATAGTCATAACGATAACTTTCTTCATGATGAGGGCGATTCCGGGCGGGCCTTTCACGGACGCAAAGGCAATACCCGGATTTGTCATCGAGAAGATGAATGAGCGTTACGGCCTCAATGACTCACTTCTGACACAGTACGGAAAATATCTGCTGAACGTTCTGCGGCTTGACCTCGGCCCGTCGTACCGCTACGAGGGGATGACGGTCAACGAAATCATAGCGGACAGCTTCCCGGTGTCGTTCGCTGTGGGAGGACTCGCGCTGATATTGTCATTGGCGATAGGGATTCCTGCGGGCGTGATTTCGGCACTCAAGCGCGGGAAATGGCCTGATCATCTCGCAATGATTATCGCGACTCTGGGCGTTACTGTTCCGGGGTTCGTGATTGCGGCGTTGATGGTCTACATTTTCGCGTGGCAATTGGGCTGGGTAACTGTCGGATTCTGGGAGGGCATGAACACGGCAATCCTTCCGGCGATAACACTGGCACTATATCCGGCGGCGTTTATCTCGCGGCTTGTGCGTTCGGGAATGCTTGAGGTACTGAATCAGGACTACATACGCACGGCGCGGGCTAAGGGACTCGGTGAAGGCACGGTGATATACCTTCACGCGCTGAAGAATGCTGTTATCCCGGTGATAACGTACCTAGGGCCTTTGACGGCGGGAATTGTTACGGGAAGTTTCGTGATTGAGCAGGTCTACGGCGTTCCTGGGCTGGGTACATTTTTCGTTACGAGCATAAACAACCGCGACTACACAACGATAATGGGCGTAACGATATTTTACAGCGCGCTTCTTGTGGCGTTCAACATGATAACGGATATATGTCTGTCGTTTGCTGACCCGCGAATAAAGCTGAGGTGATAATTGATAATGATGTACAACGCTGAAGAATTTACGCTCCTTTCCCCTGAAGAAAGGTTATCCGCTGAAACATTGAGGCCGTCAAAAACGTACTGGGCTGATGTCTGGTCGCGTCTCAAAGAAGACAAGTTAGCGGTGTTCGGGCTGTGGGTGATTCTGATTGTGATGGTGTTCGCGGTGTTTGCGCCGATGTTTTCGCGGTATGAGTATGACGGGATGGACTTCAATTTCAGCAATGACCCTCCGACTCTGACTCACTTTTTCGGGTGCGACATGTTCGGGCGTGATTTGTTCGTGAGAGTCGCATACGGGGCGCGGATTTCTCTTGCTGTGGGATTCCTTGCGAGCTTCATTAGTCTGTTTATCGGAGTGATTTACGGCGGTGTGTCGGGCTACAAGGGCGGGAAAATTGATGATGTCATGATGAGAATCGTTGATGTGATTTACAGCGTCCCGGCTATGATATATGTGATTCTGCTGATGGTAGTAGTAGGCCCGGGCCTGAAGAGCATATTTATCACGCTGGGAATATCGTACTGGGCACCGATGGCACGAATGGTACGCGCTGAAGTAATGCGTATAAAGAGTGAAGAGTTTGTGATAGCCGCGAGGGTTACGGGGGCTTCACCGTCAAGAATATTATTCCGGCACATTATCCCAAACGCAATGGGAGCAGTTCTCGTAACATTAACATTTTCCGTACCCGGTGCAATCTTCACGGAGGCTTTCTTGTCGTTCGTGGGACTGGGAGTCAGCGCACCTATGGCAAGCTGGGGAGTGTTATGCAGTGAGTCAGTCCCTGCGATGGCAATATATCCGTGGCAGTTATTCTTTCCTGCGGGAGCGATCTCAGTAACAATACTTGCGTTTAACTTTTTGGGCGACGGACTGAGAGACGCATTAGACCCGAAATTGAGAAGGTGAAACACGATGACAGAGGAAATTTTGAGAGTCGAGAATCTTCACACTACATTCACGACATCAGCCGGAGAAGTGAAAGCTGTCGAGGGCGTATCATTTGCGGTGAATCGCGGAGAAGTGCTAGGGATTGCGGGCGAGTCAGGAAGCGGGAAATCTGCAACAATGCTCTCAATAATGGGACTCTTAGGCGAGGCCGGGCGAATCAGTTATGACACACTCAGCTTCATGGGTGAAAATCTCACGCCTGAGTCCGTGAAGGCACTGCGCGGAGACAAGATAGCGATGATATTCCAAGACCCAATGACGAGCCTTAATCCAGTGTTATCGGTAGGCTATCAGTTAGAGGAGGCATTGAGGCGGCACAAGTGGCCGGGAAATATTCACGAGAGAGTCGCGGAAATGATGACACGTGTCGGGATTGTTCCTGCTGAGGAAAGAATGAGGCAGGATCCGCACGAGTTCAGCGGAGGACAGCGGCAAAGACTCATGATTGCGATGTCGATATTGTGCAGGCCGGAATTGCTGATTGCTGACGAACCTACAACCGCGCTTGATGTTACTGTTCAGGCTCAAATCTTGGGACTCCTGCGCGAGATTCGGAATGACACGGGAATGTCGATGATACTAATCACGCACGACTTGGGAGTCATTGCGGGCGAGTCTGACCGGGTAATAGTGATGTACGGCGGGCGAATAATGGAGGAAGGAACAGCGCGGGAAATTTTCGGGAGTCCATCTCACCCATACACACGCGGGCTTCTGCACTCACTGCCGAAAGCTGGCGGAAAACGCGAACGGTTAATCCCGATTGAGGGACAGCCGCCGGACTTGCTGAATCCTCCTGCGGGGTGTCCGTTCGTGAAGAGGTGCAATGAGGCCATGAGGATATGCCTTCACAGGAAGCCGGAAGCCTTAACGCTGAGTGATACGCATAAATATTCGTGCTGGCTCGGTGAAAAGTGCTGAGATGGAAGCCGCGATAGAAGTCATCATTGAGGGCATAAAACAGTTTGGCGGTGAAATTATCGGGGGGATTCTGTTTGCGTTTGCGCTG
Organism: Synergistaceae bacterium; assembly: GCA_017540085.1. NCBI lineage: Bacteria > Thermotogati > Synergistota > Synergistia > Synergistales > Synergistaceae > Synergistaceae bacterium. The sequence continues at coordinate 6,203 of JAFYBQ010000012.1, forward strand.
TGGATATTTCCGGGGCTGAGAAGAATATTCCGCAGGGATGACTATGAAATTCATCATGAGCTTGAAGAAAAGCGCAGGGAAGAAGAAAGACTGAAGGCTGAACTCAAACAGCGCGAGGAGGCATTGAGACAGGCAGAAGCGCAGAAAGCAGAAGAAGCAAAACGCCGGGCGGAAATCGAATGTCAGCTTGAAGAGCAAAGACAGAAAGTGCAAGCTCAAAATTCGGTCGAACCAATAGACGCAGAAGCACTATATGAACAAGGCAGAAAGTATTTCAATTATTTTGATTGCAGAAAAGCTAGACCTTTGTTCCGTAAAGCTGCTGAATTGGGACATGCTGAGGCACAATACCGTCTGGGATATATATACGAACTCGGCTTAGGCTGTGCAAAAGACTTTCAGGAAGCCCGAAGATGGTACAAGAAAGCCTCAGAGCAGGGACATTACTCCGCAAAATACGCCCTCGAACATCTGAGATAAATTCTCACAGTAATTAAGGAGATAACATGCTACAAGTTGAAGGACTCACGAAATATTTTCACACACAATCAGGCACAGTGCATTCTGTTGACGGAGTAAGCCTCACAGTTTCACGCGGCGAAACACTCGGACTCGTCGGCGAATCAGGCTGCGGAAAAACCACAACAGGACGCACAATCATACGCCTCTACGAACCCGACTCAGGACGCATAATCTTTGACGGCCATGACATAACCCACATCACACAGCGCGAGCTTCTCCCCTTCCGCAAAAGAATCCAGATGATATTTCAGGACCCTTACGCCTCACTCAATCCTCGGATGACAGCAGGCGATATTATCCGCGAGCCTATGATCGTTCATCACGTTCCGAAAGACGAACACACTGACCGCGTGAATCATCTGCTGAAACTTGTCGGACTCAACACAGAGCAGGCCGGGCGTTATCCTCATGAGTTCAGCGGGGGGCAGCGACAGCGAATCGGAATCGCGCGCGCATTGGCAGCAGAGCCGGAAATGATTATCTGCGATGAGCCGATCTCAGCACTTGACGTTTCTATTCAGGCGCAAATCGTCAATATGCTTGAGGACTTGCAGAAATCGTTAGGACTCACGTATCTTTTTATCGCTCATGACTTGTCGATGGTACGCCACATCAGCACGCGAGTCGCAGTTATGTATCTCGGAAGTATTGTAGAAATTGCCGGGAGCGATGAGCTTTACACGAATCCCCTTCACCCGTACACAGTATCACTTCTATCATCTGTCCCAATTCCTGACCCGGAGAAATCAGCAGGGCGCAAAATTATTCCGCTGAAAGGCGAGATTCCCAGCGCGATAAATCCGCCGTCAGGTTGCAGATTTCACACGCGATGCCCGAAAGCAAAGCCCGAATGCCAGTCGATAGCACCGAAATTACAGGACAAAGGCAATAATCACCTCTGCGCCTGCCCGTTTGTGTAAAGGAGTGAGAATTAATGCGGAAAATTTCTGTGGCGGCAATATTAATATTAATAGCTGTGTCATTTTCACATGCTGACGAAGAAACTATAGTCTACAACTTAGGCATTGACCCTCAGACGATAGACCCTGCTGTGAATTTCGCGCTTGACGGTGCAACAGTCGACTCCAATATCTTTGAGGGACTCCTGCGGACAAACTTCAACAACCGCCCGGAGCCGGGCTGCGCAGAGTCATGGGATGTTTCGCCGGACGGACTCAAATGGACGTTCCATCTCCGGGAAAATTTGCGGTGGTCTGACGGAAAAACTTTAACGGCCTCGCATTTCAGAGACGGAATTTTGCGGCTTGTTGACCCTCACACAGGAAGCGCATATGCGACTCTCGGATTCTTCATCAAGAACGCCGAGTCATTCTACAATGGCAAAACGCAAAGTGCTGACGTAGGACTCTATGCTCCCGATGACAGGACATTAATTATTGAGCTTGAACACGTTAATCCCCTCATGCTTTACTTTATGGCACTGCCTCAATTTTTCCCCGCAAGAATGGACATCGTGAACGAAAACCCGCGGGGCTGGGCTGCGCGTCCTGAGACGACAATCACAAACGGCCCGTTCAGAGTCGAATCGTGGCGGCATGGCCCGGGCGGTGAAATTTCCATCGTCAAAAATCCGTATTACTGGGACGAGGATAACGTGGAAATTGACCGGGTTCGTATGGTTCTTATCGGGGACGGAAATACATCGCTTGCGGCGTTCAGGGCGGGGCGGGTCGACTACATGACGAGCGTCCCTTCATTGATGGCTCCCATTCTCCTCAAACGCGGCGAGGCTGTATCAATGCCAACATACACGGCTTACTTCTACGAGTTCAACACGACTCGGAAACCTTTCGATGACGCGCGAGTCCGGCGGGCTTTCACTCTTGCCATTGACCGAAAAATCATCACAGACAAAATAGTACTCGGAGGCAACATTCCTGCGTCCGGGATGATATGCCCTAACATTCCCGGCACGACTGACTCGGAGGATTTCAGGACGGAAGGCGGAGAATTAATCCCCGTAAGCGCGAACGTTGAAGAGGCACGGCGGCTTTTGGCTGAAGCTGGCTATCCTAACGGCGAGGGATTCCCGGAAGTAACGTACAAATATTCCTCAAGCTCAGGGAGAAAAATTATCCCCGAAGTTTTGCAGGGAATGTGGAAAACTGCGCTGGGCGTGAAAGTTAATCTAGCCAATGAGGAATGGAAAGTATTTCTCACAACGAGGCGAAACGGAGATTTTGACATGGCTGAATCGGGCTGGGCGATGGATTATCCTGACGCATCAAATTTGCTTGAGACTTTTATGTCAGACTCGCAGAATAATTTCGGGAAGTACAGCAGTCCCGTTTTTGACTCGCTCATGAAGAAAGCCGCGACTGAACCCGACAGAGTGAAACGGATAAATTACATGCACGAGGCCGAGAAGATTCTTGTTGACGATATGCCGGCCGCCCCGCTTTATTTCTATTCGGCAACGGTGATGAAGAGTCCCCGCGTTAAGGGGATATATCATGCTCCGACCGGGATAATTTTTTTCAGAGGCGCGGAAGTGATTCAGCCCGATTAATTTTGCTGTAATATAATTTCCTCATCCACAAAAATTTTCACAGGGAAGGGCGTAAATCATGGCCGGGGAAATTTTCGACTATTTCGCATTCATCAGCTACAGCCACGAGGACAAAGAGATCGCGCAGAAATTGCAGAAGCGTCTTGAACGTTATCACATGCCGGCGAAATTGTTGCAGGCTCATCCGGAATTGCCCAAGAAGCTCAGTCCGATATTCCGTGATGAGTCTGACATTTCCGGGAAAGGGACTCTGATCGAGACTCTTCACGACAATCTCAGGCGTTCGCAGTATCTCATACTGATATGTTCACCGAGCAGCGCAAAATCTGTGTACGTGAATGATGAGGTCAAATATTTATTGAGGAATTGCACCGTGAAGACAAAATCATTCCGCTTATTGTGGGAGGGATTCCGCGCTCAAAGGACGAGACTATAGAGTGTTTCCCGCCTGCGATACTTGCGCTTGACCGTGAGCGTGAACCGTTAGGGATTGACATGAAGACATTCAAGAGGGACGGCGCGTTTCTGAGGGTAATAGCGGCTATGCTGAGGCTGAATTTCACGTACTTCAAGAGTCGCGATGACGAAGAGAGAAAGAGGCGGGCGAAAATATTCGGAGCAGTTGCGGCTGTGCTGTCGGTGATTATCGGGGTGCTTGTGTGGTATAACCTCAATTTCTTGGATCAAGTATTCAACAGTGTAGCGTCACAATATCATCTCGGTGTAATGTACCAGCAGAAACAAGATTATGAGAAGGCAATGGAATGGTATCAGAAGGCCGCCGCGCAGGGGAATGCCAACGCACAAAATAATATAGGCTATATGTATCTGCATGGATTCGGAGTGAAGCAGGATTATGCCCAAGCAATGGAATGGTATCAGAAAGCAGCAGCCCAAGGTCTTGACTCGGCTCAAACGAATATAGGCTACATGTACCGACATGGATTAGGTGTGAAACAGGATTACGCCAAAGCTAAGGAATGGTACGAAAAAGCCGCTGCCCAAGGTGAGGCTGAAGCACAAAATAATCTTGCTCACATGTACTATTACGGGCATGGAGTCAGGCAGGATTATGCCAAAGCTATGGAATGGCATCAAAAAGCAGCAGCCCAAGGTCTTGACTCGGCTCAAAATAGTATTGGCACTATGTATTTTCATGGTCAGGGAGTCGAACAGGATCATAACAAAGCTGTGGAATGGTTTGAGAAAGCTGCCCTTAATGGCAATAATAACGCTCAATATAATCTCGGCGAATTTTACTATCATGTCAAACAGGATTACGCAAAAGCTCTCGAATGGTACGAGAAGCCGCGGCACAGGGAAATGCTTTAGCACAGCATAGTATTGGTTACATGTATCATAACGGCTTGGGAGTAAAACGGGATTACGCAAAAGCTCTTGAATGGTACGGGAAAGCCGCCGCTCAAGAGAATCCTACAGCTCAATATAATATAGGTTATATGTATTTAGGCGGATTAGGAGTAAAACAGGATTACAAGAAAGCTGCTGAATGGTTCGAGAAATCCGCATCTAACGGCAATGCTGACGCGCAAAATAATCTCGGTCTCATGTACAACATAGGACTCGGCGTTCCCGAAAACAGCGACAAAGCTGTGGAAAGGTTTGAGAAAGCTGCCCTTAACGGCAATATTACCGCTCAATATAATCTTGGCGAATTTTACTATCATGTCAAACAGGATTACGCAAAAGCTCTCGAATGGTACGAGAAAGCCGCGATACAGGGAAATGCTTTCGCACAGCATAGTATTGGTTACATGTATCATAACGGCTTGGGAGTAAAACATGATTACGCCAAAGCTAAGGAATGGTTCGAGAAAGCCGCTACTCAAGAAAATGCCGCTGCACAAAATAATCTGGGCTATATGTATGCGCATGGGCATGGAGTAGAACAGGATTATGCCAAAGCTAAAGAATGGTTCGAAAAAGCCTCCGCGCAAGGTCTAGCCTCAGCTCAATATCACATCGGCTATATGTACCTTCACGGACTCGGCGTTCCTCAAAGCAACGACAAAGCCATAGAGTATTTCACCCAAGCCGCAGAACAGGGAAACGAGTACGCAAAATCAGAGCTTCAGAAATTATCCCAGCAGGACAGATGATAGACATTCATTCTGTTTCTGGTAAAATTCTCATCACTTCAGCGCGTTAAAGCGTTGCAGAATTTTTCTTGCAGGAGATGTTATTTCCCATGAAGAAATTATTACTCGTCCTCGCGGTTGTTATGGCGTTATGTTCGTGCGCGTTCGCTGAGACTGACTCGGAATATGTGAAGGCAAAAGGCGTTCTCGTCGTCGGAATAACTGACTTCAAGCCGATGGACTACAAAAACGAGAAGGGCGAATGGATCGGATTCGATGCTGATTTAGCAAAAGCATTCGCGGAGAGTCTCGGAGTCAAAATTGAGTTTCAGGAAATCGAATGGAACAACAAAATTCTTGAGCTTGACGGAAAAAATATCGACTGCGTTTGGAACGGCATGACCCTCACCCCCGAAGTGAAATCCGCAATGAGTACATCAAATCCCTACTGCAACAACGCTCAAATTGTCGTAGTCCCGTCAGCAAAAGCAGCAAAGTATGACTCGCTCGAAGCCATAAAGGAATTAACGTTTGCTGTTGAGCATGGCAGCGCAGGTAATGAGCAGGCAAAAGCTCACGGCCTCAAGTGCATTGAGGTACAAGATCAGGCGACCGCACTCATGGAAGCGGCTTCAGGTACAGCGGACGGAGCAATCATTGACTCACTCATGGCCGCGGCTATGGTCGGAAAAGGCACAGGCTATGAGAATCTCGCCTACACTGTTGCACTTAACAGCGAGGAATACGGAGTCGGCTTCCGCAAAGGCTCCGACTTAACATTCATGCTCAATGCGTTTTTCGAGTCAGGCTACGCGGACGGCTCAATCACAAAAATTGCTGAGACGTACAAAATTCAGGCGGCGTTAATCAAGCAGTAACAGAAATATGCAGACATTCATCGAACAGCTCCCGGTTGTAATCGGCGCGCTTAACGTGGGATTCTTGCAGACGTTAAAACTTTTTGCCGTTACACTTCTGGGAGCTTTCCCCCTCGGATTAATTATCGCTTTCGGAACACTCTCGAAAATCCGCGCAATCAGTCTCATCACTCAGTTCATAATATGGATAATCCGCGGCACTCCCCTAATGATTCAATTGCTGATCGTCTACTATTTTCCCGGACTCGTTCTTCACAGTCCCATATGGGGCGGAGGCGAGCAGGGAAGATTCACTGCGGCGGCTATTGCGTTCGTCATCAACTATGCGTGCTACTTCTCGGAAATTTATCGCGGAGGGATTCAGAGCGTCCCAATCGGGCAGACTGAAGCGGGACTCGTTCTCGGAATGACACGGAGGCAAATATTTTTTCACGTAACGTTATTGCAGATGATAAAGCGAATTGTTCCGCCGATCTCCAACGAAATTATTACCCTCGTAAAAGATACCGCACTCGCAAGAATTATCGCGCTGCAGGAAATCATCTGGGCAGGGCAGGCGTTCATGAAAGGCTCTCACGGCATATCGGGCGCAATTTGGCCGCTCTTCTTCACGGCATTCTACTATCTTGTGTTCAACGGAATCGTTACGGTATTGCTGGCAAAATTTGAGCGCAAGTTAGATTATTTCCGTTAAGGGAGGGAAGGAATATGCCGATTCTTGAAGTGAGGAACATACGAAAGACTTTCGGAAAAATTGAGGTGCTGAAGGGAATCGATTTCACGCTCGAAAAAGGCGGCGCACTCTCCATCATTGGCTCTTCAGGCAGCGGGAAAACGACATTATTACGCTGTCTGAATTTTCTTGAACGCCCTGACGCGGGAGTCATCACCGTAAACGGAGAAACTTTGCTTGACTGTTCACAGCCTTCAACGATGAGCGAGAGTCAGATTCGCAGGAAGCGTCTGCATTTCGGACTCGTGTTTCAGTCGTTCAACCTTTTTCCGCAGTATACAGCACTCGAAAATGTCATGCTTTCACCGATTCTTTTGGCGAAAGAAAATCATGTGAAAAATTTTGACCGTGCCGCGCTAAAGTCTGAGGCTGAAGAACTTTTCACAAACATCGGACTCGCTGACAGAATGCAGAATTACCCGCACCAGTTATCCGGCGGACAGCAGCAGAGAGTCGCAATCGCCCGCGCATTAATCATGCACCCGGATATTTTGTGCTTTGACGAGCCTACGAGCGCATTAGATCCCGAATTAACCGGGGAAGTCCTGAAGGTCATTCGCGGACTCTCGGAGAAAAATACGACAATGATAATCGTTACTCATGAGATGGAATTTGCACGGGACGTTGCGAGTCATGTCATCTTCATGGACAGTGGGGTAATCTGCGAGCAGGGCGACCCGCAAGAAGTCTTCAATCACCCGAAAGAGGAACGAACGAAACAATTTCTTTCACGCTACAGCCACAATTAACAGCAAAAATTTTGAGGACTGTGAGAAATCTTCAGCCCTCATTTTTTCACGAGGCTTTGAAGTTATATGTTCCAGCCTTCCCTCCCACACATCAAAACCCGATGGGACATAGTGCCCTGCCTGTTACCGTCATTGTTGTGCCGACAGTGCAGCCCGCGCTCGCGTGTACGTCAGGCATTATGCGAATCTTTGAGCCTTCTGTGAACGGGTAATCGCACATCCGTTGAATCTGAGTCCGCGCTTCGTCTTCTATGATTTCCGCGTAACATACAGCAGTCGCGAAACGCCCGACAAATTCCATCGTTATCACTCCGATTTTTTTCGGGAAATTTTATCACGCACCTTCACGATCACGAATGACAGCGTAAGGGATAATACAACTACAACAAGCGGCCTCGTCCATAATGCAAAAGGATTGTAATAAACGCCTGCAAGTTTCAGAACGGAAGAATATATCCTGTCGACAAGTATATGAAACAGGTAGACGTAAAGCGAATATTCCGCGCCGATTTTCACGATTGACTGAGGGAATTTGACGGCCTGCGAGTCTTCCCTCACCGCGAGAATGAATAGCGACATCGGAAAAATGTTGAAGCCTATGCTTGACACAAACAGCATACGCCCTGTAAGCGACAGAAGCCCGATGAGATACCCGGCAAAAGCTGAGGCAAATAATATCTTCCGGCTGATTCTTGAGACTGCCTGCAAATTCTCCGCGATGTAATGACCCGTCAGAATCCAGCTCATTCCCGACATGAAGACATTTCCGCGCAAGTGCCATTTCAGCGGGACAACTGCAAATATTACCCCGGACACTATGAACGCAAGAAGCGCGTAAATATATCCTGCTTTCCAGAGATTGAAACGTTTAATTGCCAGCAGAATAATATACCCCTCAATCAGCGAGCAGAGAAACCACAAATGACCCGCCCCCGCAAAACTAAAGTCCGACAGAATAACAAGCCTCACTGCCGAACGTGTTATGCTCCAAGCCGTGAACGCACCGGATAATTCATCATGCCTTATCATATGCTGAAGCCTGTAGAAAATATATATCAGTGTCGTGAAAAGCGTTATGCGGAATATTTTTCTGAGACGGCGGATGATTGTGCTGTCGTCTGACTGATAAGCATAGAAGCCGGAAATCATAAAGAAAAGTGGAACGGCGAAACCTGACGAGCGGCTGACGAATCTTCCGAAAAAGCCGGGAAAGTGTATGTGAATGAATACTACCCCGATACAGCCTATACCTTTCAGGAAATCAAGCGCATAGTTATGGCAACGGGCAACGGGCAACGGGCAACGGGCAACTTTAGCATTGTGATCCGCCAATGTCAACAGCTCCTTTCGTGATTTTTTGAGGATTATATCATGAATATCTCAATGGCAGCTCAAGATTATTTTCCTCAAGAATATTTTTGTCCGTGAAAAGCTCAGGCAGGACTCCTTCAGCAGAGATTATCCCCTCATGAAGTATCACGGCGCGTTCACATACATCAAGTGCCATGTCAAGATCATGTGTCGCAAGAATGACAGTCTTCCCGGTCTCACGCAGAAAATTTATGACCCGCCGTCTTGCTTTCGGGTCAAGCCCCGCTGTAGGCTCGTCAAGCGCAAGGATTTCAGGATTTGAGGCCAGCACTCCCGCGAAAGTTACGAGTCTTTTCTCACCGCCTGAAAGTTTATGAGGCTGACGCATAGCAAGGTGTGAGATTCCCAAGTAGGCGAGAATTTCCCCGGCTTTCTCGTGCGCTGAGTGTGCGCTCATTCCTGACGCTGTGAGGCTGAACGCGACATCCTCAATCACCGATGGCATCAATATTTCGTCATCGGCATTCTGAAACGTAAGTCCCACATTTTTGCGAAGAACGTCAGAGCCTTCACGTCCCCCGAATGTTATCCGCCCTGACTGTATTTCGACAGCCCCGGCAATGTGTAGCAGCAGCGTTGATTTCCCGGAGCCGTTAGCACCCGCAAGAGCAATTTTCTCACCGTCATTCACACGCAGATTTATTCCCCTCAATGCCTCATGGCCGCCCGGGTACGTGTAGCGCAGATTCGCAACCTCAAGCATAATTCATCACCGCAATAATTATCCCGTAGACCGCAAAGCCCGTAACGTAAATCACATCGCTGAAATTGATTCCGAGAGTCTCTGTCTGCATGAACCCGCCGAATCCCCCCCGGCACTTAACTGCCTTCATCATGTTGTCGGAACGCTCCAAGCTCTGAAGCAGCACATTACCCAGCATGAACGCAAAAATTTTCAGCCTCATCACCCCGCGCATGTTCGATGCTCTCAGCCTCACGGAAATTATTGCCGACTCGTAACGCTCCCGCAGAATATTTATCCCCCTCAGAGTCAGAATTATCATCACGCGCAGTTTCTCCGGGATTCTCATGAAGCATAGTGCCTCATATATTCCCATTGTCCCAAGAGGATATAACATCGCGGAGAAAGCAATATATATCATGTTGACCCTGAGAGCGATTATCATTCCCATTCTGAGACCGCCATAAAAATCCGGCCATGTCAGAGCAAGAGTCAGAATCATTGCGGCGTTGGCGATGTTGATTTTTGCGAGGGCTGAAAGTTTCACGCGGCGGATAGATATTGCGGGCAGTATTGACGCTGTGAGGAGGGAATATATATTACTGCTGGCGGTTACGGCGAGGGCGTATATTATTGACGACACGAGAATCACGGCGGGATTTCGTTTTGTTGACGCTGAAAGATTTTCGCGGGGAATTTCGAGGGCGTAAATATCGCGTGTCATGACAAAAATTCGGGGGCTGACCTCTTCAGCCATATCACAAGGAACGATGTTACAGCCCCTTCAATCAGCGCGACAGGAATATTAGCCATCAGCAATAATTTCACCGCCCCGGAAAAATCCGAGTCCGTAATCATCAGGAACATTCCCGCAATCACAGCCGCAATAACTACAGCAAGTACCCCGGCCATGAACGACAGCGCAATAACCTTCACACGCCCGGAGCTTTCACGGACTGCCTTCCCGAAAATGATATATGTTACGAGGGACGCGGCACCCATCACGAACGTATTAGCACCGAGAACGAGAATCCCCCCGAACCCGAACAATAACGCCTGAAGCAGTAACGCGACAATCACCGCAGGAAATACAGCATGGCCGAGAATGAGTCCCATTGGCGCGAGGAGTGTCAGGTGAGTCGATGACGGGCCTATTCGGACGTTCACGAGGGACGCAAGAAAGAACGCTGACGATATTAACGCGGTCTGAATGATTTTGTCGGGGTCAGTTTTCTTGAGGCCGAACGAGACTCCCGCAATTGTCCCCGCCCAGCCGAGAGCCAAAACTCCGCCCGATAATATTCCCTCACTGATGTGCATTTTTCCTCCTGCTGATTATCATTGCAATGTTGAAGATGAGACTGACTCCCAGCAATGACCGTATGAATATCTCCGTGCTGTTTATGATTGCTGACGGCTGATTTTCTGCTGACGGTTCGTCATGGCCTGCGAGATTTTCGGGGGATATGTCAATTTCGGCGGTGCATTGGTGGCCTTCCTCATCGCGGACGATTACGCGCCATTTTCCCGGCGAGTCAGGGACAAAGGCAAACCGCCCCTTCTCATCTGTTCTGCCGGACTGGTACGCAAATTTCTCATCACTCGGAGAATACACGCGGGCTTCACGGTAGCTCATTGCTTCCCCCGTCGAGTAAATGAACTCTAAAGCAACGGCTTCAATCTGCGAATAACGCCAGCCAGTCCCATGCGCGGAAATTTCACCCGTAAGCAAAAGAATCAGGCCGGGAATAATCCCAAGCCTGACGAAAAATTTTCCCCTCATTTCACTTCAAACAGCAGGAACGCACGCAAATTGAGATTGTCATAATCTCCCGCTACACCCGGGAGTCCTGTCTGCGATGCCCTGACTCCCCACCAGCCCGGAGCGGTGATTTTCACGTGCGCTTCTCCGTTCTCCGCCTCCGTGTAATATGCGTATGTGTTCTCGTACTCCGGCGCGAATCCGTCATATGTCGCCCATATCGGCCCGGTGTAAGGCTGTCCGTTCAGCAGGATTTTCACCGTCATGAAGTCCCCCGGCTTTACGTCAGCGGGATTCGTTGCGGGGATAATTTCGAGCGGATGACCCAGAACGGACGCAAAATTTTTGTCATCATGCGACGTGTTGAAGATTGCTTTTGCGTACTTATCGTATTTGTTCGCGGATATTACTTTGAGTCCCTGAGCCTCCAAATCTTTCCGCGCTCCTGATTTCCCGCCCTCGTTCGTTACGCACCATGACTCGCCGTCTTTTGTCGCGACAAGAATCACGGACTGCGATAAATTTTTGGGTGTTACGGTGAAATCTATGCACAAATTTTTCTCGTTGGCTTTGAGTTCGGACGGCACGAATTTTCCGCCCTCAATGATTCCTGCCTTCACACGTTCGAGGATTTCGACTTCCTCCGGGACTATGAACTTGTGCGCGGATTGAACGGTTGCAGGGAACGGCTCGCCTTCCTTCATGACCGTGTTGTGAGCTTTGATTGTCAGCTCGTGTGAAAATGCCGGAACTGCCGTAAGAACGACAGCAAGCGCAAGAATAAATAAACGTTTAGGCATAAATAAAAACCTCCGACCTGTGAATTTTTTGGAACGGAGGAATAATAACACGAACGCCGAAAAAAATGTTACTCGTTAATTACGCATTAACCTAAAACTGATTCCGCCCAAAATTTTGCGGCATTCGAGTCTCCCATTGATGACCGGGCTTTTTGGAGAGCCGAGTCAGTCTCACGCCGTATATTTTCGTCATCAAGATAAATTTCAAGCTCGTGCGTAATTTTTTCGGGTGTAGCGTCATCACAAAGCAATTCCGGGTAAATCATCCTGTCTGTGAGCATGTTGGGTATTGATATTCTGTCGACATGAACAAGCCGCTTCAGTATGGCATAATTTATCCGCCTCATGTTGTAGATGACTGTCATAAATCGCCCTAACATCATAGCTTCAACCGACACAGTACCCGACACGCCCGCGACAGCCTCAGCACCCATCATCAATTCGCGCCCGCTCCCGTCCCAGCAGTCGAACCCCGAACCGCTGACTCTAGTCCTGACCTCATCAGCGAGTCCGGCGTTCAGCCCCTCAGCAACAGAGAACACCGGCAAATATCCGTGAGACCGCAGAATTTCCGCCGCGCCTATGAGTATATCGAGGTGATAGCGTATATCATAGTGCCTGCTTCCCGGCATGAGGGCAATAATATTCTCATGGCCGAATCTTTTGCGGAATGAGTCTGAGACTATTACGCCCTTCATTTCGCGGACTAGGGGATGAGACTGCCACAAGGATTTTACGCCGTGAGACAGCAAATATTCATGCTCAAACGAGAACAGCGGAAGGCACAAATCAAAATCCCGTTTCAGATTCTTGACCCTCCCGGAACGCCACGCCCACACAGTCGGGGGGCTAAGGGAGATTATTTTCCCGCCGTAGCCCGATTTCCTGAGAGATTTTGCCAGCATCAAATGAAAGTCAGGGCTGTCGACAAGAACGACCGACTCAGGATTCACCCTCATGATTTCGCGGGCAATGTCTCTCTTCAGCCGTAATATTCGCGGAATCGCCGGGACAATCTCAAGCAGTCCCATCAATTTCAGCTCGTCATAACTCCATCGGGCGACTCCTCCGGCTTTCACTCCTTCAGGGCCTAACATGCCGTAAATTTCTGCTGACGGGCAAATCTTCAGTGCCTCCCGAATGAATCCCCCGGCGTAAATATCCCCGCTCACTTCCCCGCATGACACAAATATTTTCATGAATTGTATTTTTCCCTGTCGATTAGATTCCCTCCGTCAGCCGCAATAATCGTACACGCAACATTGCCGATACATGTTGTGGGAGTGTTCATCAAATCTTCTATTGCCGCAAGACTGAGAACTATTCCCAGAAAATCGAGCGGGCATCCTGCCTGTGTGAGTAATGCCGACATTGCTATTACACACGCGCCGGGGAGTCCGGGTGTTGAGATTGTCAGAACGATTATTGAGAACACAAGAGAAATCATTGTTGACGCGGACAAATTCACACCGTACATATTCGCAGCCGAAAGCGTAAAGACTGAGAATGTTATGGGGAAAGCAGCTTTGCATATTGACGTGCAGAGGGGAATAGAGAGAGAGTAAATTTTCGGGGATATTCCCATGTCCTCGCAGCACTTCATGCCGTCAGGGATCGCCGCTATGCTTGAGCATGTGCTGAAGGCCGTTATTGTCAGCGGCAGGGATTTTCTCAGCATAACGAAAGGGCTTAATCCTGTGCGAATTTTCACAGCCGCGCAGAAAAATATGTTAAGCAGGAAATACCCGGCAATGAGAGTCAGAATTATTCCCAGCACTGACAGCAGAGTGTCAAGCCCCGTTATGATTATCATCGAGGCAACCGAGCAGAATATAGCCAGCGGAACTATGAACATGAATATTCTTGTCGCCCTCATGAAAACAGCCGTAAGCTCCCTGAAAACATCACGCAGAATTTTCGCGCCCGCCATGCCGACAGAGACTCCCAGAATCACCGCGATAACAATAATTTGCAGCATGTCGCCTTCAAGCAATGGCCGTATGAGATTCGCCGGGACTAAGTTCATCAGCATTCCCGTTAATGACATTGTACTTCCCTGCACAGTCTCAACAGAAGGCGCAATCATTTTGACTCCCGCGCCCGGCCTGAATACGTGCATAAGTCCGAAAGCTATTGCGGTGCTTGCGAGCTGAAACAGAAGAATATACTTCAATAGCCTTCCGCCCGACTTCTGAAGCCCTGATGCGCTGCCCATTCCCGAAAGGCATGTGATAATAGAGAACAGCACTACAGGTACGGCGCACATCTTCAGCCCGTTCATGAATACAGTCCGAACCGGGACAAATATATTATCGTTGACGGCCATATATACGCTCTCCGGGAAAAATGACTTGAGTACGAATCCTGATATTACAGCGAGGAATAATACCGTCAGTACCTTGTACAGCCCGGAATAATTCGACAGTACAGCCTTTATCCGCACCGAGTTGAAACGGCGGTAATGCTTGTACCTCAAGAAACGGCTGAACGAACGCAGAAGAAGGCTCTGAATTGCGGCCTGCGTCTCTTGAAGCTCATCATCATCGGAGTGATATGGGACTTCTGCATTACCGTAAAAATCAAACTCATCACCGGGGACTCTCAGGTCAATAATCACATCGCCGAATGATTTTCTCACGTCAACCAAGAAATATGACAGCCGTGAAAAGTCAGCGCGTTTCAGAAGAGACGATAACGACTCCTCGCACATCAATTCCGCACGGTTAATGTCTTTCTCTTTGAGCTTCATTTCACCGAGCTGTTCACGAATGAAGCCGAGCGCGCCCGTTAAGGCTTCCCTGCTGTCAGAGTCATTCACCGTAAATTTTTCTTGCATATTAGAGCCTCTTTCTGTGAAAATTTTTATGGACGGTTGAATTTCTCGCGGTCAAGAATATTGTCATCAGCCGCCGCAAGAACTGTGCAGGCTAAATTTCCGAATGATATTGACATCGTTGCAGTAAAGTCCGTAAGCATCTCAATACTCACAGCCAATCCGATAAACTCAAGAGGGCATCCGGCCTGCGTCAGAAGAACAGACAGAGATATTATCCCTGAGCCGGGCATCGCAGGAGTCGTGATTGACAAAAGGAGAATTGTTACAGAAAGCGAGACGATTAACGACGGAGCAATATTAACGCCGTAAAGATTTGCCGCCGAAAGAACCATCACCCAATAATAAACCGGTGTTGCTGCTTTGCCTAATGACAATCCTAAAGGGACTGAGAAAGAATACAGCGATGACGGTATTCCCATATCAGCAGAACATTTCAGCGCGTCAGGAATTGCCGCTATGCTTGAGCATGTGCTGAATGACGTTGCGAGCAAGGGAACGGATTTTCGTATCATCGTGAAGGGATTCAGTTTTGCGGAGAATTTCACGGCCAAACAGAAAATCACAAAGATTATGACATGGCCGCCGATCAGCGTGAAGATTACGCCCGCCGCCGAAAAGAGAGTCCCCGCTCCTGTCGTGATTATCATCGAGGCAACAGAACAGAACACTACAATGTACGTAAGGTACAGGAAAAATTCTGTTATCTTCATGAATATCATGTTAATCTCATCAGAAAATTTCCGTATCATTTTCGCGCCCGTGAGTGATATTGCCAGTCCCACAAAAAACGCAATCGCCATTATCTGAAGCATGTCCCCTTCAAGAAACGGCCTGATGATATTTCCCGCGATAATGTGAACAAGATTCCCGGCTAATGAAAGCGGCTGAGTCTGCACAGTCTCAGATGATACTGCCGTCATGTTCGCGCCCGCGCCCGGCCTGAATATATACATTATGCACAAACCGACAGCGAGTCCAAGAATGTTGGCTATGATGAAATACTTGATGATTTTCCCGCCTGCCTGTTTGATTCCCGAAAGCCCGCCCATGTCCGCAATACATGACACGACAGAGCAGAACACTATCGGAATTACGCACATCTTCAGGCCGTTCAGGAACACCGAGCGGATCGGCGCGAAAATATTATCGTTGAGGAACATAGATACGGTCTCAGGAGCAAAATTTCTCAGAAGCAATCCCGAAATGACAGCAAGAAATAACGCCGTCAGTGTCTTGAAAAGCCCCGAATAATTAGAGAGTACTGCATTGATCCGTACAGTGTTGATTTTTCCCGAATGCCTGTACCTTATGTACTGCATGAACGAATGAAGCACAAGACGCTGAATTGACTCGTAAGACTCTTGAAGGGCATCATTATCCTTCAGCGGTGAAAGTTCAGCCGTCCCGGAAAATTCAAACTCCCGGCCGGGGACTTTCAGGTCAATTATCACATCGCCGAAAATGTTTCTGACATTAACGCTGAAATATTGCAGCTCGGAAAAATCTGCGTGATTCATCAAGCTCACTAATGACTCCTCGCACATTAATTCCGCACGTATTGCATCTTTCGTTTTCAGCTTCATTGCTTCAAGCTGTTCATGTATATATTTGAGTGCCTGAGACAACGCCGAGTCGGTGTCATGATTCTTAACGTCAAATTTTTTCTGCATAATCAATCCCCCATACAGCAATGTTATATTTCTCAGCGAGCGCAAAAAATTTATCCGGCTCAAGTATTAATGTCTTCCCCGCTTCTACGGCAAGGCATGTAAGCCCGGCCATGTGCATATTCTCAAGCGTCATAGTTCCGACTGTCGGCAAATCATAGCGCATATCCTGCCCCGGCTTCATCATCTTCACGATTACCCCGCGCCCGGCAATTTCTCCCGCCCTCTGAATCATTCTGTCGGTGCCTTCCATAGCCTCAACCGCCACTACAGAGCCGTCAGAGACGCATACACCCTGCCCGAATGAACACGGCAGAATCACCCGCAATATTTCACGGGCATAATTGATGTCGTCAAATTCTTTTGCTGACGGTGAACGGGACGACAGTTTTCCGTGCGGAGCGATAAACTCAGGGAGTATTTGCCAGTAGGGGATTACTGCGACTCCGGCTTCCTCGCAAGTTTTCACGATTGAGCCTAAAAGCGAATGATCGTCATGAAGGGCATTGCGGAGAACTTTGCGGCTTAGGGGGTCAAATATCAGCGGGAGGCAGTATATTAACTTCTTGGGAATTATTCCGGCCATGATTAATTTGTCCGCCCCGTAGGATTTTATCTCGCGGATTCCCCGGCCTAGACTGGGAGTTTTCATGATGATGATTTTCCCGGCGTAGGGAGAAAGCTCCCGGACACTTCCGCCGAGCGACAATATAAGCCCCGGCTCCTGAATGCCTGAAAGTTTGCGGGCAATCTCAATCGGCAAAACTCCTCCCCCTGCAAGAAGCGCGATGCTCAAATCGTGTCCACCTTCCGCGCAAAGTACAGAGCCGCCGCCAGAAACAGCAGATTAGGCCCCCATCCCGCAATGAATGGAGGAATCGCGCCCGCCTCGCCGAATGCCCTGCACATAGACATCACGACATAATACGCGAACACAATCACGACAGAAATCCCGAACCCAACGCCCCCGCCGGAACGCCCCCGCTTTAACGCCCCGAATGACGCGCCTAATACGGCCATGATTACGCACGCCCACGGGATAGCCGTCTTCAGGTGGAACATCACCCACAGCTGCGACATCTGCGACTCTAATGCCTCCCCCTGCCTTATGTAGCTCCATAATTCGTGCGCACTCATGTCTACCGGCCTGCGTGTGCTGCTCTGCAATTGCTCCGGGGACAGCCTCAGCGCAAGCCTCTGACGCTCAAACCGCAGAAGAAGGCGCACCTCGCCGTCAATGTCAATGTCGTACATCCTGCCGTCCTCAACCCACCACTGTGAATGCTGCCACAGACCCCGCCGGGCGTTTAGTGTGTGGGAGAGCCTCCCGGAAGCGTCAAACTCATGCATCATTATCCCGCTGAGGACTCCTTTCTCCGGGTCAAGCTCATCAATATACAGCACACGCTTCAATTTCCCGCCTTCCTCATCACGCAGGAACACTTTTTCCTGAACTACGGCCGCCTGATGTTTCATTATCTCAACCTTCATCAGCTTGTCCGCCGCAACCGCCCCGAAAGGCACGACAGTTTCATTCAGCCCGAACCCTATCAGCGAAATCAGTATTGACGCAAAGAACACAGGCCGCAATATTCGTGTGAACGGAATCCCAAGCGACTTCAGCGCAATAATCTCGCTTCCTCCGTTTAGCGTTGACATTCCCAAGAGGGTCGACAGAAGAGACGACATCGGAATAGTCATCACTACAACTTCCGGCAGACGGTAAAAGAACAGGCGCGTTACAACTCCGAGCGAGACTCCCTGCTCAATGATGAGTTTTGCCGCCTGAAACAATAAATCTCCCGCTACAAATATCAGGACAAATATCAATATCCCGAACATGAAAGGCCCTGTGCAGGCTCCCAGTATTAATTTGTTCAGTAAACTTCTTCTCATTGTGATAATGCGTTGGCAGAATATTTCCGCGTCATTTGCTGTGTTAATTTGTCTACAAGATCCTGCGCTGACGGAAGGTTAGTCCCGCCCTCGTATGTCTCTGAGACACTGAGCACCGTAACATGAAGGAACTCCTCAAACGTAGGGCATAAAGCATTTGTGATTGACGACAGCCGCTCTATTATCCCGTCAACCATCTGATACGGGCATTCCGACAGCACCGCGATAATCTGAAATTCCCCGGCCTGTATCACCGTGTCAGACTGCCGGATGTCCTTCATGACCCTCGCGCAGTAAGCCCGGAAAGGATTAACATACTTGTCCATGTTGTCATCGGGCAATAACTGCGGGAACACAAGACGAATCATAAACGCGCTCAAAGGATGGTTATATCTCCCGGAGCGGTAAAGCTCATCGGAGATTCTCGCCATTCCGTATGAGTATGTATGCAGCTGCGTATCAGGGTCAATAAATTCGACAGGCCCGGAAGATTCGTTATTGCTGTCAGAATTTCCCGCCGGAAGAGTCTTAGGTCTCAGGATAAAGCAGAAGCGTTTTCCGTCATCTATGCTCTTGCGCTCAATGTCCCAAATTTTTCCGTTGATTTCGGCTGTTGTTGACACGGGGCTGAACCACTCCGATATATTTTTCCCGACTGAGGCCATCCGCGAAATGTCAAGAACGTCAAGCATGTCTTCCGTGAGATTCAGAATCGCTCCTGTGTTATCTGTAACCGCGAAATTTATCGGGATTCTCTTCACGTCATTTTCGACTTCAACCGGGATAATTTTGTTGCGCTCGTTCTCTTCCTGATTGTACGCCACGACAAGAGCCGCCGCCCCGCATACCGCGATAATCACGCCAAGCCACTGGAACATCCTCGCCCCGTAAGTTATCGCCATAGGGCATAGCAGAGTCCCCTGCGCCAGTGCCTGAAGGGATATTAGCCCGACATTGAAGCCGTGAATGATGAACAGCCCGTAAAGTATGCTCATGATGACAAACAGAAGCCACACTAGCCCCCATATAGCTAGGTCAACTTCTCCGACAATGCTCCCGGCTCCCATTGCACGAGCTACCATTATGGTAAGTATTGCGACAACGGGAGGGATTGTTATCCATTTGACAAAATTATTCTGTCCCATTACTTGTATTGCAGCTCCTCCCCTGAAGGATAACTCAATGTGTAGTCCACAATTATCGGCGCAGTTTCTCCGGCGGGAATATCAATCTCCCAAGTGAGGCGGTTTTCTTTGTCGCGTGATTTCTCTTTAGGCTCAATGCGTTTCACCTCAAGTTTGATTGTCTCGTCTGTCGGGACTGGGAGTCGGTCTCTGATTGTTACGGTCTGAGGATTCTTTGTGCCGTTTGTGATTTCTATCTTGTAGCCGCTTGTGAATACCCCGTTGAACCAGTGAACACCCGTTTTCCCTATGAGACGCTCTTTCTTTGCCGTAATCTGATCCGCATAGCCGAACGGGATTCGCCTCTGCCCTTTTCCGTATTCGTCAAGATAAATTTTCCCGGAGGAATAGCCGTCAACCCTCAAATCAGCCTCGCCCGGTATCAAATGCTCGTTGCCCTCGTCCATGCTGGCTATTATCCATGCGTTTTCGCGCTGTTCGGGAATTAGTATCAGCTCAACTTTTGCCGACAGTGTGAAATTCTCCCCGGTTGCGTCGAGTCCTTTCTCGGTTCCGTCTCCTGTGAGAGTCCCTTCAGCGGTGATTGTCCTGTCCGCGAGGGTCTCATTAACGGCGGGGGCTTTAGGGGCGGCTTCTTCTTCGGGCATTGCGTCTGCGGCCATGTACATATCTGCTTCAGGCTCTGCGGCATTTCTTGCGGATTTGAATTGCCTGTTGTTTCGCGAGAGCCTTATGCCTGACATTGACGCGATAACCTGCTCTTTCGGCTTTATTCCGACTTGCAGCGGGGAAATTTCCGGGAAGGAGATTCGCTCGTCAGGTGTCTTTGTGTGGAACGTAATTTTTCCCGTGAAGGTCAGCCCGGTTCTCTGGTACGCCGCTATATACATTCCCGCCGTGATTTTCCCTGTGAGCGTGTCAAGATCGAGAGTGTAGCCCGGCCGCCATGAAGCCGAATCCGTGAACGCCTCAAAGTATACTGTGCCTTTTGCCTGCCCTGTGATTTCCGTGAAACTCGTATCGCCCGCAGGCTTTCTGCTCTGTAGCTCCATGTTCAGCATACGTAATTTTTCCTGCTCCTGCGTGAGGTTGAGTCTTACGGCTGAAAGCTCGTTCTCTGTCTCAAGCCTGAGTTCCTGCGCTTGCTGAATGTAACGCAATAACGCTTCCGGCTGTGATTTTTCGGGGGCTGAATTTTTGAGGAGTGATAATGTCTGCTCAAGTGCCGCCCTGCGTGTGTTGAGTCCGTTGACAAGTGCTGACTGCTCATCGGCCTGACGCTTTAACGGCAGAAGCTCCGGGGGAATCCACTGCGGCCGGGAATATCCCGTGATGTGAATATCCCCGTGAACGTCTCCGGGGTTAAGCAGGCGTATTGAGTCCTTTCGGAATGCTCCGGGAATGAGTACCCTGAAATTTCCGGCGGTGTCTTCAGGCTCTGCGGTGAATGTGAATCTCGCGCCGGAGGGAAAGAAGTCGACAGCCGAAATTTTTGCGGTGAAATTTTCCGGAGCCTCAAGAGCTGAGGAAGTGCCGTGCGGAAAAATTAACAGCGATAAGATGAAGACCAGCGGAAAAATAAAAGCCTTCATGAGAATGAGTATATCCCCTTTCAATATGTGTGTATTGCCGTGAATTTCAATTATTATAATGTATAATACAGAATATTTTGCGCCGGGTGAACTTGACAGGCGTGAAGAATTTTTGCTGTCAAATATTCTGGCTGTGAAAATAAAAAGTATAATAGGTGTAAAATTAATTTGATGGGGCGAAAGATTTTAACAGCCGTATGTTGAGTCAGGAAGACGGCAGACGGCCTTACCTCGCAGAAATTATCACATAAAAATAAATATCATGAAGCATATCGACGGAGCGAGAAAAATAAATTATCTGACCGGGAGGCTTATATATTAAATGGAGCGTCTGCTAATAGATTTTTCACAGGTTTACGGGCAAAACGGAACACAAAGAGCCGCAAGAAGTGTATACAGCACCTACACAGATAACACAAGGCAGAAAGAAACTCCGTCAGTATCATTTGAAGATATGCTATCGGACTCAATCAAGAAAGTAAATTCCCTCCAGCTTGAAGCGGAGAAGAAAGTCCGAGATCTTGCCATAGGAGACGCTGAAGACATTTCAGAAGTTGTGCTTGCCTCCTCTAGGGCTGACACGGCACTGCGTCTTGTCATGGAGATACGCAACAAGTTTCTTGACGCATATCAGGCACTTTCACGGATTACAGGCTAATAGATTATGGACAGTTTAAGACGCTGGTTCGCCTCGTTCCTTACGTTTTGGGCTGGGCTTAAACTCTGGCAGAGAGCGTCAATAGTCCTTGCTGTATTCGTTGTGCTAGGCGGACTCGGCGCGCTGATCTTCATGACGGGCAGCACGACATATGAGCCGCTTTACGCCGGACTCGATGTATCAGACCAGGCCGCAATAGTCGACTACCTGAAGGAGAACAACATACCGTACAGGCTTGACCCGAAAGCCAGCGCGATACTCATGCCGGGGGGAGCAGTGTATGAGACACGCCTGACCCTCGCGCAGATGGGACTGCCCAAGGGAGGCACAACGGGCTTTGAGATTTTCGACGACTCATCAATGGGAATGAGCGAGTTCCAGCAGAGAATAGCATACACGCGGGCGATAGAAGGCGAATTAGCCCGGACGATTTCCCAGATGCAGCAGGTAGAGAACGCAAGAGTCAGCGTAGTAATCCCGGAACAAAGACTCTTCCTCGAACAGCAGAAGCCCTCTACCGCCTCGGTGTTATTGCGTCTGAGACCCGGCGCGACAATCGGCCCGACTCAGGTAAAGTCCATCATTCACCTTGTGGCGCATTCCGTTGACGGCTTAGAGCCTGACGCGGTTACAGTAGTCGACACAAACGGGCGGATTCTCTCGGACATGGTTTCGGACAGCATGATAATGTACAACCCTGACGGCACGAACTCCGTAACATCAGTACAGCGTGAATTAGAGCGTCAGCACGAGCGCGAATTA
Organism: Synergistaceae bacterium; assembly: GCA_017540085.1. Lineage (NCBI taxonomy): Bacteria > Thermotogati > Synergistota > Synergistia > Synergistales > Synergistaceae > Synergistaceae bacterium. Next base: position 28,885 of record JAFYBQ010000012.1, read on the forward strand.
GAGAACAAAGTCCGGGTAATGCTTGAGCAGGTCTACGGGCCTGGAACGGCTGTTGTCCGCGTGAGAATAGATCTTGATTTTGACAAGCGCACAAATTCTTACGTTGAATATTCCCCGAATCCCGAAACAGGCACAGGAGTCCCCCGCAGTAATCAGCGGCAGGAAGAAAGCTATAACGGTCAGGGTAACCCCGTCAACGGCAACCCGGGAACAACGACAAACATCCCCGGCTACGCGATAAACTCATCGCAGGTACAGAGCGAATACAACAGGAGCGACTCCACGACAAACTACGAAATCACAACGCGAAAAGGAGATCAGGTAGTTACCCCCGGCGGTGTGCGGAGATTGTCGGCCTCAGTCCTCATTGATGACAAGTACAACGAAATCACCGAGGAAAGGCTAGAGGCATTGCAGGAAGTCATAGCGTCATCGATAGGTTTCAACCGGGACAGGGGGGACAGTCTAGTAGTCCGTGCTATGAGGTTCTCGACAGCGTTCGCCGACTCAATGGCCGAACAGCTCCGCCAAGACAGAATGTGGCGCATGATTTACGGGGCAATAGCGGCGGGAGTCGTTCTGCTGATAGTGCTGCTTGGTCTGTATGTCTGGCTGAGGGCAAAGAGGGCGCGTCTTGCGGTTGAGGAAATCGAAGCCGAGGGGAAGAAAGTCCCGACGATTCAAGAAATGCTCACGTCCCCGGACTTGCTTGCGTTCCAAGGTGAAATGGCGGTGCTTGAGGAACAGCTCAAAGCCTACGCTAAGAGTCATCCGGAAGAGATTGCGACTCTTGTCAATGAATGGCTGTCGATGGACAGTTAATGTAAATTTTATGCTCCCTGTTATGATTACGGGGAGTAATTTTTTTACCCCTTTTGCAGTAAAGGAGGCATAGCTAGATAGGCAAATAGTATAAAACCGTGAGAAAAAGTGTTCTGAAAACCACACTTGACAAAATTATAAAGGAGGGTTAATCTGCTGCGCAATGTCAGGTGCTGGACAGGCATTACCAATCCATAGAAATATGGCTACCTCCGGCTAGGGGGGAAGTTAAAGCCTCTGGACTGCTGAAC